>CAYRIZ010000009.1:0-46915 GCA_964424565.1 uncultured Enterobacterales bacterium | reverse complement strand
CAACCCCTTGCTGGAAGTGGGTTTATCAGGATTTTCTTATCCCGAAAGTCGAGTATAAGAGAATGCCAAATGCTCAAGTTTTTCGTAAGCACTGTCTCAGAGCTGACGGTCATAACCTTATGCTTGGCTGTCTTCCTGGGAGTGCTGACCAGTTTTAAAAAAGGTTTTGCCTTAAAAACCCTGAAATACGCCCTGCCGTTCACGGCCGTCTGCGCCTTTATCTTTGCGCTGGTCAAGCACAACACGCGCCTGATCAATCAGGAATTAGTCAATCTGGGAGTACTGAGCGTGGCAGTAGCCGGCGGTCTTCTCTTTATGGTCAGCATGTTTGTATCCGTGCGCCGCGCCACCGATCATCAGGGCCAGGGCCGTGTTTTTATTACCGAGGAGGACGAAAAAGGCAGTGCCCTGACCGCCTGTGAGGCGGCAGCCTTAACCTTGTATGCCTGCGCCCTGCTCTTCTACGTCCTGCCTGACTACTACCTTGATCCCACAGATTTTGTCCTGTCCAATCAGAGCATCCTGTCCACAGAATTTTTATTTACGGCTTTGGGCTGGGTGGCAGGCTCCCTGATCATGATCCTGCTGTTTGTGGCAGCCTTTTACCTCACCTGCCGGCTGCGCCGCTATGAAATTCTGACTGCAGCCGGACTTATCACCGCAGTAGGGCTGATCTCCAACGCCAGTACCTTACTGCAGCTGCTGCTGGCGCGCCGGCTTATCCCCTTTGACCGCACTTTATTCAACTACGTCAAATTCACCATCAACCATGCCCAGATTTTTATTTACCTGATGCTGGCGATATTGGTGATCCCGGTGGTGATTCTGCTGTGGCGCTACCGCGCCTTAACCGGTGAATTTGCCAATCCGGCCTTAAGACGCAAGGCTTTGTCCTTTATCAGGCGTGGCCGGGCTTTGTGCGTGAGCTGCCTGATCCTGACGGCGGTAATTTTATGTGACCTCACCATCATCAAAGACTATCAAAACCGCGGTTTTACCCTCTCCCCGGCCGAGGAGTATGTGCAGGATGACACCTGGGCCCACATTCCCCTAACGCAGGTGAGTGACCGGAAACTGCACCGTTTCCACTATCAGACGCCTGATGGCATTACCGTGCGCTTTATCATCATTCAAAAACAGGGATCCTCCTTTGGCATAGGCTTTGATGCCTGTGAGATCTGCGGCGCCACCGGTTATTACGAGCGCTCGGGTCAGGTGGTGTGCATGCTGTGTGATGTGGTCATGAATATCAACACCATAGGCTACAAGGGCGGCTGCAATCCCATACCCCTGCCCTACACCATAGAACAAGGTGAGATCCTCATCAGACTGGCTGATCTGGAAGTTGAAAAGAAACGCTTTAGATAGAGGTGCTTATGTTCTTTCGTTTGTTGAAAGGAGCGCTGCTGCGGCAGAAAAGCAAAATGCTGATGATTGCCCTGACCATAGCCCTGGGCTCATCGCTGGCCACAGCCATGCTCAATGTGATGATGGATGTGGGCGATAAGGTCAACCGTGAACTCAAGGCCTACGGCGCCAATATCACCGTGCAGCCCAAGGGCAGCTCGGTGCTCAGCGATCTGTACGGTCTGCAAAGCACTGATCACTATTTGGACGAGGCTGATCTGGGCAAAATCAAGACCATATTCTGGGCCTTTAACATAGTGGATTTTGCCCCTCTGCTGGAGATTGAGGTCAAACAGGCAGACACAGGTACCCCGCTGCCTGTGGTGGGCAGCTGGTATAACAAGCATCTGACCCTCCCCACTTCAGAGGAGTTTGACTGCTCGCTGATCAGTTTGAAAAGCTGGTGGACGGTAGACGGGGCGTGGCCTGACGATGAAAATTTGTCTGCAGTCATGGCAGGGCAGAATCTGGCCCAGAGCTTAAATCTTAAGGTGGGGTCACAGCTGGTAATTGACAATGGCTCTGCCCATACCTCAGTACAGATCACGGGCATTTTCCACAGCGGCGATGAGGATGATGACAAACTCTATGCCCCTCTGGCTTTGGTACAGGCTTTGGGCCATCTGGAGGGCAAGGTACAGAAAGTGCAGGTAAGTGCCCTGACCACCCCGGACAATGATCTGGCACGCAAGGCGGCGCAAAATCCCAAAGCCCTGTCCTTAAAGGAAATGGAAACCTGGTACTGCACAGCCTATGTCAGCTCCATTTGTTATCAGATAGAAGAGGTTATGCCCAATGCCGTAGCCAAGGCCGTGCGGCAGGTGGCTCAGTCCGAAGGCGCCATTTTGGATAAAACACAGCTGCTGATGCTGCTGATCACCATCTTGAGTTTATTGGGCTCTGCTTTGGGCATCTCCAACCTGGTTACAGCCGCGGTGATGGAGCGCAGTAAGGAAGTGGGCCTGCTCAAGGCCATAGGGGCGCGCAACTATGAGGTCAATTTGTTAATCCTCACCGACATCATGGTCACGGCTTTGGGCGGAGCGGTGGTGGGCTTTGCTTTGGGGATAGGCTTTGCCCAAATCATCAGCATGAGCGTGTTCTCCTCACAGGTGAGCGTCAAACTCTTTGTCATCCCCACCGTGGCGGTGCTGGTGATCCTGGTTACCCTGCTCGGCTCCCTGCCGGCTTTAAGACTGCTGACCTCGCTGCGCCCGGCTCTGGTCTTACACGGAGGTCACTGATATGCGCAAATCCAGATTATTTATGATCATGACCCTGGCCTCCCTGGTCAGAAGGCGCTCGCGTCTGCTGATTGCGCTGCTGGCCGTGGCCATGGGAGCGGCTGTGTTGTGCGGACTTATCACCATTTACTATGATGTGCCCAGGCAGATGAGCAAGTCCTTTCGCAACTACGGGGCCAACCTGATTATCACCCCGCGCACCGCGGAGATCAGGCTGAATGAGCAGGCCCTGAGCGATACGGCCAATCTTATAGGATCTGCCGATCTAATAGGCCTCACTCCTTTTTCCTACGAGCATGTGCGCATCAATGATCAGCCCCTGCTGGCCGCCGGCACTGATTTTTCCTCTGTGATCAAAACCTCTCCCTACTGGGGCATTGACGGACAGCTGCCGGTGCGCAGCACAGATATCCTCATTGGCCGGGAGGTCTCAGAGCACCTGCGGGCCCGTACCGGCGACAGTTTAGATCTGGTCTATTACGCGTCCAATGGCGACAAAAAGGAAATGCGCTTTAAGGTCAGCGGCATTGTCAGCTCAGGCTCCTCCGAGGAAGGTTATATCTATTTGAGTCTACCATCCCTGGAGGCCTTAACCGGTCAGCCGGCGCTGTTTGATGTCATAGAGTGCTCAGTGGCCGTTTCAGCGCAGCGGCTGAGTGCAATTGAGCAGGAATTGTCCTTACTCAATGATCAATATCACCCGCAGCTGGTCAAGCGCCTGGCCTCCTCTGAAGGAAGGGTTTTGGAAAAACTGCAGTCCCTGGTCTATATAGTAACCGTAGTCATAGTGCTGCTTACCGCAGTGTGTGTGGCCACCACCATGATGGCCGTGGTCTCCGAGCGGCGGCAGGAGATTGGCCTGAAAAAAGCCCTGGGGGCCTCCACCATGGGGATTATGCGTGAATTCTTAAGTCAGTCGGTGATCCTGGGGGCCGCCGGAGGCATGCTGGGGGCCGTGTTGGGCTTCTTTTTTGCCTACTATGTGAGCACCGAGGTTTTTGCCAATCCCATAGAAGAGGACTTTACCATCATCATCTGCACCATAGTCGCGGCCATGCTCCTGACGGCTGCGGCCAGCTGCATTCCCATTAATCAGGCATCCAAAGTTGACCCGGTGATTGTACTAAAAGGCGAGTAAAGAAGGGGTTTATTATGGCAATTTTAAGTCTTCAGCATGTAAGCAAGATTTACGGCAGTCTCAAAGCCCTGGATGATGTCAATTTATCCGTGCAGGAAGGCGAGTGGCTGGCTATCATGGGTCCGTCAGGTTCAGGCAAATCCACGCTGATGAACATCATAGGCTGTATGGACAAACCTTCCTTGGGTAAGGTCATACTCGACGGTGAGGATATCTCAACTCTCAAGGAGCAGGATCTGACCTATATCCGCCGCGAAAAGATCGGCCTGGTCTTTCAGCAGTTCCATCTGGTCAATTATCTGACTGCCCTGGAAAATGTGATGCTGGCCCAGTACTACCACTCCATGCCCGATGAAAAGGAGGCCCTGGAGGCTTTGGCTCAGGTGGGTCTGGAAAAACGCGCCCATCACCTGCCTTCTCAGCTGTCAGGAGGTGAACAGCAGCGTGTCTGTATAGCCCGCGCCATCATCAACTACCCCAAGATCATCCTCGCCGACGAACCCACCGGCAACCTCGATGAGGCCAATGAGCATCTGGTAATGGAATTGTTCTCCAAAATGCATCAGGCCGGACGCACCCTGATTGTGGTAACCCACGATCCCGAGGTGGCTGAGTGTGCCCAGCGCACGGTAATTTTGGATCACGGCAGACTCAAAAAAGCCCGCCATGACGGCAAAGAGTTTATGCTGGACCCAAACGGTGAGGAGATAGTGGAGTGATGAAATCAGGTACCACAAGATCCCTCTCCCGTCCGAGGCTGCTGTGTGTGTTGGCTCTGCTTGCGGGCCTGCTGTCAGGCTGCGGCGAGATCTCCTATAAAGACGGCACCTACGAGGCCTTAAGTTCCCCCGATGAAGACGGAGCTTACGCCAGGGTGGTGATCACCTTTGCGGACAATCAAATCACAGCCTGTGAGTATGTCACCTATCAGCGCAGCGGAGAGATTAAGGATGAAAACTACGGACGTGAGGCTGGCAATCTTGGCAACAGCGGCTTTTATGAAAGGGCGCAGAGAGCCGTGGCCGCCATGAAAATCTACCGCCAAAAACTCCTGGAACAGCAGCATATTGAGCAGGTGGACAAGATCTCAGGTGCCACTATAGCCTACGATCAGTTTACCGAGGCCGTCCACCTTATCCTGGATCAGGCCGCGCAGGATTAGTCTCTCTTACACACCTCAAGGCGTCCGGCGCGACGCCTGTTTGCCCTCCTTGCCCTCCCTACTGTGTTTTGCACTTTTGACCCCATAAAAAGGGCCTGCAGGGCGCATTCCTATGCCGTTTGCGGCTGGGTGAAATTTTGAAATTACGTAGAGAAGGTTCAGGCAGCAGTCCGGCTGCAGATCAGCCCCGGGGCATGCCTTTAAAGAGGTGCAAAGGAGCTGTGTTCCAGGATCTTTTTGACAAAGGGTACCGTAAGTTCATGCTGCTCGCGCATGGTTTCTTCATCCAGCAGATTGAGCACGGCAGTCAGTCTTCCCATATCACGGTTTAAGTTGCGCACCAAATAGGCGGCCACCCGCTTGGGCATCTTAAAGCCGCGCAGATGAGCCTTGAGGATCAGCGCTTCCTGACATTCCCGCTCATTGAGCGGCTGCAGCGGCAGCGTGACGCCGTGCTCAAAGCGGGTGTTGAGATCAGGCATGGCAAAGGGAATACGATTGGCCGAGGAAGAGGCTGAGGCAATCAATATGCCGCTGTGCCGATCCACCCAGCGATTGAACATGGCAAACAGGGCCAGTTCCCACTCAGGGTTGCCGCACAGGGCATCTACATTGTCCAGCAGCAGCACCGGCGGCACTTCCACGTTCAGCAGAGCCGGAGATAACCCGCAGGCTGCCTTCAGATCGATGAAAAAGATCTCATGGGCCGGACGCCGGCAGTCCCTGAAGAGCGCAGTGAGCAGATGAGTTTTGCCGCAGGAGGACGGACCAAACACATAGTAGAGCTCATTGTGGGCCTCATGCAGCGCCTTACGCAGCAGCTTGACGGCAGGGGCATTGCGGCCGTAGACAAATGAGGAAAAGGAACCCTCTACTTCAAGCCTGAAATCAAGCGGAAGTTGTGTTTGACTGCGCGGACTGTCCTGGCCGGCCATATTTC
Source organism: uncultured Enterobacterales bacterium (assembly GCA_964424565.1). GTDB lineage: Bacteria > Pseudomonadota > Gammaproteobacteria > Enterobacterales > Succinivibrionaceae > Avisuccinivibrio. The sequence goes on along the minus strand of CAYRIZ010000009.1, from coordinate 41,024 downwards.
AGCCTCCATTTTCCGCCGCACTCAGGCGTACCGCACTGACGGAACCGGCCGAATGCAGCGCAGAAGGCCCCAGCGTACCCACGCCTTTGCCTGCAGCCTCGGCAGGACTGCCCTGCTGCCACACATAAGACCAGGGACCGTTTTTACCAAACTCAGAGGAACGGGTCAGACTGCCGTCCAGGATCTGCGGATCAGATCCTGTAGGCACATCCAGGATCAGGGCATCCTGATCTACTGCCACCACAGACATAGTGTCCTGATAGCCGTAAGTGATCAGGGCATTGCGTATGGCCGGCAGATCGGCCAGGGAATTTACCCCTGAGATCCTGATGCGCACCAGTCCCTGATAAGGGCCCAGCTCAAAGGCATCAGCACTGCGGGCATCAGGATACTGTACCCGGTCCGACTCAGTGTCGTCTCCGGCCTGCACATGCCCCTGCTCGGCGGCGGCATTCATCAGCCGGCGGGCTACATCACCGGCCACAGTGACGGCAGTTTCCTGCTCCGGTCCCTGCAGGGAAGCGGCAGCCAGGCTGCTGCCTGTTTTGTCCAGCAGGCGCCAGACCACAGTCTGCATACCGTCATCAGCTGCGCTGACCGCGGCACTGAGAATGTAATCTGAACCATAGCGCCCGGAGGCTTCGGCCAGGGCCGCGGTGCTGCCGGATCGCACGGTCTCAGGGGAAACACGGGTGACATCATCCAGATCCAGTATGGGATACATCAGACGCAGTCTGACCTGCCCGGCTGCATTATTGAGCGCACGGGCAAAAGCAGTCAGATGCGGTCCGTCAATCAGGGAAACCGAGCTGTAACTGTCATCGGTCATCCAGACCAGCACTGGTTGCTCCGTCCCCTGCCAGGCGCTCACTCCCTGTGAGCGCAGCTGCGCCCTGACGCGCTGCTCATCAAATTCAAGGGTCACCGTGCCGCCGGCAATGACAGCCGAGCTTAAGGCATGATCAGCATCCCCGGGCTCAGGATAGAAACTGCCGGCACTCAGGGAGGAGACCAGCTCCCCGTAGGCTTCTCCCAGGGCTGCATCAAGTCCGGAGGACAGGCTTTTGTGCACCGTAAAGGAGACCGCAGAGTCTGTCGCAGCCGCAGCCGGCTCTGCTGCCACAGCCGCCTGGGCAAAGTCATCTTCAGCACCAGCCACCGGAACCAGGACTGTCCACAGTACGGCGGCAGTTAAAATCTGCAGACGTGATTTTAAAATTGCTGACATCTTTCACTCCAATAATGCGATGGCGCTTATTTTAGCAAAGATAGGCCGCAAAATCGTGATACGCACTGTACCAGACTGCCTTCTTTTGGCTTTTATTCCCTGTTTTTGGTCCCTTTCTGCGCAATTTTGTCATCTTTACAGTAAAATGTGCCATCTTTTTAGTTTTGCAAGTGGAGATCAGTCAGCATGGCTCATTTGACTTACAAGGATGCTGGTGTCGACATTGATGCCGGTGAGGAATTGGTGGAAAGAATCAAGGGCCCGGTAAAGCGTACCACCAGGCCTGAAGTGATCGGCGGTCTGGGCGGCTTTGGAGCCCTGACCCGCATTCCCCAGGGTTACAAAGAACCTGTGCTGGTCTCCGGTACTGACGGCGTGGGCACCAAGCTGCGCCTGGCCATAGACCTGAAGCGGCACAATACCGTGGGTATAGATCTGGTGGCCATGTGCGTCAATGATCTGGTAGTACAGGGTGCCGAGCCTCTGCTCTTCCTGGATTACTATGCCACCGGCAAACTGGATGTAGATACTGCTGCCTCTGTGGTCGAAGGCATAGCCAAAGGCTGCGAGATGGCCGGCTGCGCCCTGGTGGGCGGTGAAACTGCCGAAATGCCGGGCATGTATGAAACCGGCGATTATGATCTGGCCGGCTTCAGCGTAGGCGTGGTTGAAGCTTCCGAAATCATCGACGGTTCCAAAGTTGCCGTGGGCGATGCCATTGTAGCCCTGGCCTCTTCCGGTCCCCACTCCAACGGCTATTCCCTGATCCGCCGCATCATCAAGGAAGCCGGTGCCGATCCCTTAACCGAGACCCTGCCCTCCGGCCGCCTGCTGGCCGATGCCGTGCTCGAGCCTACCCGCATCTATGTCAAGCCGCTGCTGCAGCTCCTCAAGGAAGTGGATGTGCATGCCATGGCTCACATCACCGGCGGTGGTTTCTGGGAGAACATTCCGCGCGTGCTGCCTGAAGGCTGCTGCGCCGCCATCAATGAGCAGGCCTGGCAGTGGCCTGAGATCTTTGACTGGCTGATGCTCAAGGGCGGTGTGGATCGCCATGAAATGCTGCGCACCTTTAACTGCGGCGTAGGCATGATCGTGGTCCTGCCGGCCGCTGAAGCCCAGAAGGCAGTAGACATTCTGCAGGCTGCAGGTGAAAAGGCCTTTATAGCCGGTTCCATCGCCCCTGTTGGTGCCGACGGCGCTCAGGTCACCATCAGCTGATAAAACTGCCGGACAGGCAGACAGTAAAAGGCGCAGACCATCTTTCTTCATCGGTTATGCGCCATCCCCGCAGGGAGCCGACCGGCTCCCTGCGGCGTTTTTATCCCTCCGCAAAAATCCTGTTTTTCCTGAGCAGCGCTTCCCCAAACGGGGATCTTTTCATGCACAAAAAGCATAGCAGACCATCAGAAATTGGCATTTCACAAAACAGCAGGCGGGATCTATTGTAGGAAGGATCAATGGAAATATTTTTCCAAAATAAGGAGTAAGTATGGCAGAAAACACCACTGCTGCAAAAGCAGCTCCGCACGACACCGTCTTTGCCCAGGGTCCGGTCAATCCCTACAGCAAATTCTTCACCGGCACCTCTTATCTCTCCATGCTCTCAGAGGGTGATGACACCTTCAACTGCCCCATAGGCAATGTAACCTTCGAGCCCGGCACCAGAACCCACTGGCATACCCACTCCGGCGGACAGATCCTGCTGGTACTGGCCGGAGAAGGGCTTTACTGCGAGCGCGGCCAAAAGCCCCGGGTGATCCGCAAGGGAGATGTGATACGTATTCCGCCTGAGGTAGAACACTGGCATGGCGCCGGCCCTCACACCTGGATGACCCACATCTCAGTGGAAACCAATGTCCCCCACAATAAGGCACAGTGGCTGGAGCCTGTATCCGACGCCGACTACCTCGCCTGAACCGGCAGATCATTAAGCTGCAGACTGCAGACAGTACAGTTGAAAAAGGAGAGCCTGAGCTCTCCTTTGTGGCTTTAAGAGGCAGCCATGCCTTCTTCAATACCGCGGATCATGATGTGAATGATCATGGTATGCACTTCCTGAATACGGTCGGCATAGCCCTGATGCGGCACAATCAGCGGCAGGTCGCACAAATCCTTCAGGCGGCCGCCGTCTTTGCCCAGCAGCATAATGCTGTAAATACCTTTCTGCCGGCAGACCTCACAGGCTTTAATCACATTTTTGGAATTGCCTGAGGTGGAAATGCCCAGGAACACATCGCCCTGCTTGCCTACGCCCTCCACAAAGCGGGAGAATACGGCATCAAAGCCGTAATCATTGCCCACGCAGGTCAGATGACTGGGATCGCATATGGCCAGCGCCGCATAAGCCGGGCGGTCATCGCGATAGCGTCCGGACAGTTCTTCGGCAAAATGCATGGCATCACACATGCTGCCGCCATTGCCGGCAGAGATGATCTTGCCGCCTTGTTTCAGGGAGGAGACCATGACTGCTATGGCTTTTTCTATGCTTTCTTTTGTGCCTTCCTGACGAATATAGTTGTCCAGTACCAGGGCAGCTTCCCTGAGATCATCCATTACATTAAATGACAGCATTTTCTCTCCTCATTTTTGATTGACTCTGTCTTCCCAGGCCTGCTGCTCGGCAGCCTGCCTTTTTAATTCCTGCTCCAGGATCTCCTGCTCTGCCGGATCCAGCAGCATTTTTAATTTGTCTGCAAGCTGCGCCTTGAGGCGGGCGGCAAATTCTTTTTTGCTTTCCTCCTCTCCCTTCTGCAGCATCTGCATATTAAAATCCGGGCTCCAGTCCGATCCGGCTATGGGAGTACCATTGTTTTCCCCCACCTTGTGGGTCTGGGCCAGCTTCAGCATGATCTGAATGTGCTGCACATGCCGCTCTTTCTCCACATCCATCAGCGGCAGCTTAAGTCCCTGCGGCCGCTGCCAGCGGTTGACGGCATTCTGCTCTAGTGATGCGTCTCCAAACTCCAGCGAGGACTGCCTTGTGGTCATAGCCAGATACACCTCAGCCAGCAGCTGTGCGTCCAGCAGAGCTCCATGGTACGGCGTACGCTTTTCCCGCATGGCTGGGTCTATTTCATAGACGCGGCACAAATTATCCAGATTGACCTGAATATTGGGATTGATGCTGCGGGCTAGCGACAACGTGTCCACAATTTTGCAGAGCTCTTCAATGCGTTCAGTTTTTTTGAGCAGAGCAAATTCCTTGCTCAAAAAGGCAGTATCGAACTTGGCATTGTGAATCAACAGCTCACTGCCGCGGATAAAATCGATCACTTCATCGGCAATGTCGGCAAAATGCGGCTTGTCCTTCAGCTTCTCCCACGAAAAGCCGTGCACGCTTTGAGCCTCCTCATCCACCGGACGGTCGGGGTTGATCAGATAATGCAGCGTCCGGCCGGTGATCCGGCGGTCAATGATTTCCACACAGCCCACCTCTATGATGCGGTGCTCCCCTGGCGTGCCGTCATTGTTCATGCCGGTAGTTTCAGTATCCAGTGCCACTTGTCTCAGCATGGTCTTTTGCATCCTCCACAAAGCTGAGATTGATTTTATCAAATCCTGATGCCGGCACCATCCACAAGCCTGAAGAACAGCAGGCAGATCAGTAGCCACAGACAACCGCTGATTTGACTGCACCCTCATTTTAATGATGCATAAAATCGAAAACTGTATGTAATTTTTAAAAATCGAGGTTTTTACCTCTTATAAATTGAAAAATCTACGATCAAGATCACATTTTCAATAACCCAATGATAACTATTTTCTCAAAATGTGACCTAACATAGATTTTTGCCATGCTTTGCGCTATAATGCCCCTCAAATGCAGTCGGAAAAACACCAAAATTCAGACTGCAGCAGCAAAACATGATGACAGCAGCACCTGCTGTCAGATGAGGGAAAAACCGCCGATGAAAGAAGTTTTTATCTACTCAGACGGTTCCTGCAGAGGCAATCCCGGCCCCGGAGGCTACGGAGTGATCCTGCGTTACCGGCAGCATGAAAAAGAACTGAAGGCGGGGTTCAGGCTGACCACCAACAATCGCATGGAGATTTTGGCGGTAATTGCAGCGCTGAGATGCTTAAAAGAGCCATGCAAAGTGCAGATCTGCACCGACAGTCAGTATGTGAAAAAAGGCATTACTGCATGGATCTCCGCCTGGAAGCAAAAAGGGTGGAAAACCAGCGCCAACAAGCCTGTGAAAAACCAAGATTTGTGGCAACAGCTGGATCAGGAGTGCCGCAGACATGAGGTCTCCTGGCGGTGGGTCAAGGGTCACGCCGGTCATGCTGAAAATGAACGCTGCGATGAACTGGCCCGTTCTGCTGCTGAGGGGGAAGATTTAGCGGAGGATGCCGGCTTTTCTTCCTGAACTTAAACTAGCGGTCAGTTTCCTGGCCAAGGTTAATGGGATGATCAAAAAAACTTTTTTGATTTTATGCAGTATAGGCCTCAGCGCCGTTTTGGCTTTGTCCGCTTGCACCAGCGGTATGGACACAGCTTCTGCAAGTCAAAATAATTTGGAAAATCAGCTCTCTGAAACCACCGGAGTCACTTCTGCAGAAAATGGTTCGCTGTGGAATAGTGAGCTCTTCAATGATCGCCGCTTTACGCTAGACATCAAATTAAATTCCCGTGAACAAAAAGAAGCCCGCCGTCTGGCCCGCTCCTTTGAAATTCACATGCAAAACTCCTCGCTCTTTATGCACTATCTGCTGACCGAGCTCAAAGAGCGCAATATGCCCATAGAACTGGCAGCCCTGCCCCTGGTGGAAAGCGGCTTTAATCCGCGCGCCAAATCGCATGCCGGTGCCACCGGCCCGTGGCAGTTTATCCGTTCCACCGGCAAGTCTCTGGGCCTGGAGTACTCCCAGAACTATGATGAGTTCTGTGACTTCGTAGCCTCTACCGATGCCTCACTGCGTTATCTCGATCATTTATACAATGAGTGCGGCAAAAACTGGGATCTGGCAGTAGCCGCCTACAATCAGGGTGAATTTGCCATCAAGCGCGCCATCAGGCGGGCCAAGGCCGCCGGGGCAACAGAATTCAACATGGATACCGTCAGCCTCACTGCCGGTGCCAAGACCTACGTTACCCGCTTCCACGCCTACGCCGAGCTGCTGCGTCATCCGGAGAATTACGGCGTCAGCCGCCCGGACATCAAGAACCGTCCGGCCTTCAAGCGCGTGCAGGTGGCAGGCCGCATCAACTCCATGAAGCAGGCCTCACAGCTCTCCGGAGTGGAGCTGAGCACCCTGAAGCATTTAAACGCCGGTTATCTGTCGGATTCGCTGAAGAGCAACAAGCCCCGCGCCCTGCTGGTGCCGGTGGAAAATGCTTCCCGGCTGGAAAAGGCCATAGGCATTGAAAGCAGCGACGACAGCAGCATGCTTTCAGCCGCGACAGCTGCAACACAGATCACAGAGAGCAAGTAAAGCCTACACTTAACTCTTACTGCCGCGCCGCTGCGGCAGTAAGATAAGAAAAAGAGCAGCGCCATGCCGGGACTGCTCTTTTTTGGGATAAGGAGTTGTGTGTAGTAGATGTTATTCTGCTCAATCCCTGTCCTGGACAGGGATGTAATTTAAGTCCTCATTCCTCACTGATGGCTGGAGACCTTGATGTAGGGCACATAAATCTCCCGGCCGTTGACCATATAAAAACCTACAGTTTTGGCATCAACCTTGCGGCCTGAGGCTGCAAGATAAGCGATCTTGTAGGCTGCCACGGCCTGATTGTAGAAATCATTGCGCACCGTGCCCACCATTTCTCCGGCCTGCACGGCATGTATGGCTTCATCCACGCCATCTATGCCTACCACAGGAATAAACTTTTCCGGATCGCCGCTGTTGTAGCCTATGCTCTTGAGATACTGCAGCGCCCCCAGCGCCATGGCATCATTGTTGGCCAGTACTGCTTCCACACTGTCTATGCCGTGGATGCGCACAAACTGACTTAAGTCTTCACGTGCCGTCTCAAAATCCCAGTTGGCATATACAGTGCCGCTTTCCGTAAAGCTGACCGGAGAAGTTTTGAAGCTTTCCCGTACAGCCAGGGTGCGCATCACCGTATCTTCCAAATTCTTTTCACCCTGCAGCAGGAAGTAGGAGATCTTTCCGTCACCATTGCGATCAGCCTCAGGATGATCGAGGCAGTACTGCGTCAGGATCTCAGCCTGGTATCTGCCTGACTGTGTGGGATCAGATCCCACGTACCATGATTTGGCATAAGAGCGCAGGGCATGATCATCGGGTTTGCGGTTGATGAAAATCAGCGGCAGTTCACCGGCCTCAAAGGCTGTGTTCAATATGGGATAAACGCCGTGCGGCTCCACCGGATTGACAATCAGGGCCGCCGCTCCGCTGCGGGCAGCCAGCTGCAGCTGCTGCTGTTCCTTGAGCAGATCTTCCTGGGCGTAATATACCTTGAGTTCAAGATCTGAAGTTTCAGCCATATGCTGCAGTGCCACGCTGTAACTTTTCATAAAAGGATCATTTTGGCTGAATATGGAAGCAGCGATGAATTTCGGTGCTGCCAGTGCAGAAGCACAGCACAGTGATAAAGCCGCAGCAGTGAACAATTTCTTGGGGGCCATGAATCTTCTTCTTTTCCTCTCAAATGGTAACTTTGAATTTAAGCCTGTATAAATCAGGAGTTTGCCCTGTTTCCTTTTTAAACAGCTGGGTAAAGTGGCTCTGCGAGCAGAAATTCAGCAGCAAGGTGATTTCGGCTATGCTGTAGTCTGTGGTTTTGAGCATCTGCATGGCCGTTTTAATCTTTTCCTGCCGGCAGTAACGCATCAGCGGTATGCCTTCCTTCTCCTTGAACACATGCTGCAGATAAGATTTGCTGATCTTCAGATCGCGGGCAATAATCTCCACCGTCAGCTTGTTGTGAATAAACCGCTGCACGTAATTCTTCACGGTTTCCACAATCTTACCCTGGCGCATGCCATTATCAATTTCCTCCGGCACAGCAGCGGCAGCAGGCGCCCGGGAGCCGGCCGCAGGCGGCCGGTTGAGCTGCAGATAATCCCTTTTGCCGCCGTTGGCTTCCCTGACCAGCTGGGCAAAACGCAGCTGCGAGGCAGTCTTGATGGCAAAAACCTCCTGCGGCGTCATGGCTTCCTCCACCTGCAGAATAAAGGCATCAGCCACCACATAGGCGCTTTCCACCTCCAGTCCGCCTGAGATGGCAGAACGACAGGACAAAGTCACATCTATAATGCCTATGTTCTTTTCGCTGCGCAGCACATCATGCGCCAGCGTACCGCGCCGCCCGGGATAAGGAAAATCCAAACTGGCCAGCAGTTTGTCAGGATCTCCGAGGCGGATATTTTCCATCACCATGGTTTCCATGGAAAGAGGATGATGCGGCTGACCTTCTATGTTCAGCACGGTAATATCACCTACTTTTTTCTCAATACTAAGCAGTACCGTGGTATTGAGAAAAGAACGGGCGATGAAGCTGGTCATCGACAAAGTTTCCCCGGTGTTGATGGAATGCAGCAAAATCAGCGCCGAGGCAAAGGAGGGAACATCGGTTTTGGTCAAATAGACCGGCTCCGGGCAGTGATGACGCACCGCCTGAAAACTTGCCGTTTCCTCATCTGCAGGACCCACGGTGGCCGGGCCGAATATATAAACGCAGTCCGGTCCTCTGATGCCGCCGTAGATCACCGAGCCATGATCGCTTTGAATAAACACCCGCTCCTTACGGGCTTTGTCGATCAGCCGGCCGCGGAATTCAGGATCATTGTGCAGGGGATCTTCGGCATCAGTGGTGGCAGCCAGACGCAGCATCAGTTCATCGTTTTCATTGTAACCGTGCACCTGAATGTGCAGCATATGGATGATGAGCAGCAGGAAATACTCCAGATCCGGACTCCGGCGGCTGTTTTGGAGGTATTCATCAAATGCATTCATCAAAGAAACCATATTTTCAGTAGGTGCCATGCTGCGTTCAGCTCCTGCCTTTGTTTGTTCCCTGTTTGTTTGTTCCCTGTGTGGTTTCTGTGGTGGATTATGCCTTACAGATTTTTCAGTACCGTGTCGGCTATGCCCTGGGCATCCAGTCCGTAGTGGGCAAATACCTCCTTGGAGGTACCGGATACTGCAGGCTCATCAGGCAGTGACAGGTTGATCACCTTCTTGGGGGCGGCAGCGGATATAACCTGAGCGGTCATGGCTCCCAGGCCGCCAAAAGGAGAATGCTCCTCCACCGTAACCACCAGTTTGGCCTGAGCCGTCTGCTCCAGCAGAGTCTCGCTGTCAAAAGGCTTGAGGCAGTACATGTCCAGCACTCCGGCATCTATGCCCTGAGCCGCGAGCTGATTGGCCGCATCCAGAGCCGGTCTGACCATTTCACCTGTGGCCACCAGCACTACTTCAGTGCCAGGCTTGGTGATCACCGCCTTGTCCAGGGTAAACTGCAGGCTGCCCGGGGCATAAACCGAGGCCACGGCATTGCGCCCTACTCTGATGTAGGCCGGTTTGTCATCCTGCAGCAGAGCCTGCATCAGACATCTGGTCTGCTCGGCATCGGCCGGCAGATAAACCCTCATGTTGGGTACGGCACACATGGCGGCTATATCCTGGGCGCTGTGATGGCTCATGCCCAGGGCACCGTAGCTGATACCGCCGGAAATGCCGATCAGCTTGACATTGGTATTGGAGTAAGCCACATCCACTTTGCACTGCTCATAGGAGCGGGTGGTCAGGAAGCAGGCCGGAGACATAGGATAAGGTTTTTTGCCCATTCTGGCCAGACCGGCGGCTATGCCCACCAGATCCTGCTCTGCTATGCCGGTTTCCACAAACTGCTCGGGGAAAGCTGTTGCAAAAGGAGTAGCAGAGGCACTGCCGCGGCTGTCGGAGCACAGTACTATTACATCCTTGTCCGTCTTGGCCGCTTCCATCAGCACGTCGCAGATAACCTGTTTGTTAGCTCTCTCAGCCATTTTTTTGTGCCTCCTCAAAAGCCGCATTCAAATCCTTCATGATGTTGGTGTATTCCTCTGCACTGGGCACATGATGATGCCAGGAGGCCTTGTTCTCCATCACGGCAGAGCCTTTGCCCTTAATGGTATTGGCCATTAGTACTGAGGGTTTGCCCTTGCATGCTGCTGCAGCTGCAAAAGCCTGCTCCAGTTCAGCCACACTGTTGCCGTCGGCCACATTAATCACATTCCAGCCAAAGGCAGCCCACTTGGCGCTGAGATCATCGAGGGCCATTACATCTTCGGTGCAGCCGGAAATCTGCAGCCTGTTGCGGTCCACTACGGCACAAATATTGTCCAGATGATAATTGGCAGCGGCCATGGCGGCTTCCCAGTTGGAACCTTCAGCCTGTTCACCATCGCCCATCACCACATAGACACGGTGCGGGTCATTGTTCATGCGGCAGGCCAGAGCCATGCCCACGCCTACCGGCAGGCCGTGGCCCAGAGAGCCTGAATTCATCTCAATGCCCGGCAGTTTGTTGTTGGGATGGCCGATAAATTTGGTATTAAAACGGGAAAATTCCTTCAGAACCTGCTCCAGCGGAAAGAAGCCCTTCTCTGCCAGCACGGCATAAAGACTTTCTACCGAGTGACCTTTGCTCATAATGAAATGGTCATGCTGATTGGATGCATAGTTTTCCACCGTCACATCCATAACCTTGAAGTAAAGCGTGACCAGGATATCCATCACCGACATATCGCCGCCGATGTGTCCGCTTTTTCCGGCAGTGATGATATCAATCACATCCCGGCGCAGCTTATAGGATAATGCCTGTAAATTTTTCATCTGCTGTGTTCCCCTACGCGTTCCTCAGGACACCGCTCCCCACGCCGGGGGAGCGGCGGTTTTTAAGAGATTAGTTCATGAACATGCCGCCATCTATATTGATGGTCTGTCCGGTGACATAGGAGGCATCTTCTGAAGCCAGGAAGACGATCACATTGGCCACGTCAGCAGGCACACCGGCGCGCTTGAGCGGAATGGCATCCACCCACTCCTGCATCAGTTCGCCCTTGCCGTACTGCTTCTCCGGAGTGCTCAGCATCTGACCCCAGACGCGGTCGTTGTACTCCCACATGTTGGTCACAATGATGCCCGGGCAGAAGGCGTTGACGGTGATGTTGTGCGGAGCCAGCTCTATGGCCAGAGACTGGGTAATGCCGATCACACCCATCTTGGCGCAGGCATAGTGCGGGGTATAGATGAAGCCCTTGCGGCCCTGGCCTGAAGATGAATTGATGATGCGGCCCTTGTTCTGCTTGACCATGATCTTGGCGGCCTCACGGCAGCACAGCCAGACACCCACGGCATCTACATTGACTACCTTGGAGAACTCCTCCACGGTCATCTTGTCAAAGTGCTGAATGGTGATGATGCCGGCATTCTGCACAGTAACATCCAGATGCTGATAATCCTTTTCCACCATGGCATACATGCCGGTCACCTGCTCTTCATTGGTGACGTCCACTATGCAGCCCTGAGCCTTGACGCCGTACTTGTCGGCAATTTCACGGGCAGTTTCCTGGACCTGATCGGACACGTCGGAGATGATGACATTGGCCCCCTCTTCGGCAAAGCGCTCGGCAATACCTCTGCCTATACCCCGGCTGGCGCCGGTAACTACAACATTTGCACCTACGAATCTCTGCATCATTTTAATTACCTCTAAAATTTGCAAGTGAAATCAGTGATTTAAAGTCATCTGCACAGCTGCGTCCCACTGAGCCTTGCAGCGCTTGAGTTCCTCATGGCGCTCAGGGTTGGGAGTAAAGACGAAGTGGCTCGGAATCATGGCCTGCAGCTGTTCACGCCCCAGACCGCCCAGACATTTGGCGGCCAGCATGCCCGCGCCTATGGCGGAGAGCTCTGAAGTATCGCTGCGTGAAACCCTGCAGCCGAGCAGATCAGCCTGGAACTGCATCAGCCAGTCATTTTTGGTAGGACCGCCGTCCACCATCAGCGTATCCAGCTGGAAGCTGGGGATCTTGCGCATAAACTCGATTACATCGGCAATCTGATAGGCTATGGACTCCAGGGAAGCGCGGATTAAGTGATCTACCGTGGCACCGCGGGACAGTCCGCAGATCACTCCGCGGGCGTTTTCCTTCCACCAGGGAGCACCGGCTCCGGTCAGGGCAGGCACAAAGTAAATACCCAGATTGGTCGGAGCCCGTTTGGCTATTTCATTGATATAGGTGTTGGCATCAGGCAGGGTGTTGGTGCGGGTGGCCTGACTCATCCACAGCAGAGCATCTCCGGTGTGGTTGATATTGCCCTCTATACCAAAGGTAATCGCGCTGCCGTCATGCCAGGCGATGGTAGTAGCCAGCTCGGGCACCGAGGTATCGGGTACTGACAGAGGAGCCATGACTGAAGAGCCGGTACCATAGGTAGTCTTGACGAAACCAATCTCACCCAGGCAGTGGCCGTAGAGAGCGGCATGGGAGTCACCTATCATGGACATGACGGGAATGCCGTCCGGCACGCCGTTCAGGCCGCATGTCACGCCGAATTGGAAACTCGACGGGCAGATCTCAGGCAGAGCCTGCTGCGGTATGCCGAATATGGCCAGCAACTGCGGGTCCCAGGAAGCAGTCTTGATGCTCAGCAGCTGTGTACGGGCGGCATTGGAGTAATCACATCTGAATTCTGCGCCGCCGGTGAGGTTCCACAGCAGCCAGGAGTCAATGGTGCCCAGGCAGATTTCGCCTTTTTGGGCCAGCTCCAGGCCATCTTTGGTATTGTCCAGCAGCCAGCGCATTTTGGAGCCGGCAAACAAGGTGGCCACCGGCAGGCCGGAGTGCTCCTTGATCACGCCTTCCAGACCGTCGGCACGCAGCTTCTGACAGAACTCTGCCGTACGGGAGCACTGCCAGGTCATGGCCATGTTCAGAGGCACACCTGTCTTTCTGTACCAGCCTATGGCGGTTTCACGCTGATTGCTGATGCCTATGCAGCCCACGCGCTCAGGATCTACCTCGCGCAACACATTGGCCACCACTTCTACAGTGCGCTGCACCAGGACCATGCCGTCCTGCTCAACCCACCCCGGGTTGGGGGTGGAGATCTCCAGAGGATGGGAAGACTTGGCCAGCACCTGTCCGCGGCTGTCTATGGCCACAGCCTTGCAGTTGGTGGTGCCCTCGTCTATAGCAATAATGATGTCTTTTACCATATCTCACCTCTTACTTTGCAGCCGTGGCTTCAGCAGTACGGGACATCAGGATCACCTTGTGCTGCAGGTTTTCCTGGAACTGATCGATCACCACTGCCGCTACAATCACCAGGCCCTTGATGACCATCTGCCAGAAGTTGTTCACGCCCATCATCACCATGCCGTCGGCGAGGAAGACGATTACAAAGGCACCAATGATGGAACCCAGCACCTTGCCGCGGCCGCCGGCCAGGGAGGTACCGCCCAGAGCCGTAGCACCAATGGCGTCCATTTCAAACATGTTGCCGGTCATGGGGTGGGAGGTCAGCAGCTGTGAGGCCAGGATCAGACCTACCATGGCAGAGCAGACACCGGAGAAGATGTAGACGAAGAGTTTGGTCTTGATTACCGGTACACCGGCGAGCTTGGCAGCATTCTCATTGCAGCCCACAGCATAGATGTAGCGTCCCAGCGGGGTCTTCACCGTGATGTAAACCGCCAGAGCCGTCATGGCAATCATGATCCAGATCGGAATATAGATGCCCAGCACGGTACCGGAGCCGAGTATGGCAAAACCGGTATTGCCCAGCTCTTCAAAACCCACCAGGTTGGGGAAGGTGGCGCCGTCATTGACCAGCAGGGCTGCACCACGGCCTACATAGAGCATACCCAGGGTGCAGATGAAGGGGGCCACCATGAACTTGGTGATGATGATGCCGTTGATCAAACCAATAATGCCGCCGAATACCAGCACTATAAAGATGATCTCTATGATGTTGAAAAAGACTATGGAATCTCCAACCGGCAGGCCTTTGGTAATGAGCAGGCCGGCTATCATGCCGCCCAGGCCCACCACTGAACCTACAGTCAGGTCAATACCGGCAGTCAAAATCACCAAAGTCATGCCTATGGCAATCAGGCCGGTAATGGCCACGTGCTGAGTCATGATGAGGAGATTGGAGATCGAAAAATAATTGTTGACCATGAAGCTGAAGAAAAGAATCACTGCCAGCAGGGCAATGAAGGTTCTGGCCTTCAGCAGATACATGTAGACGGTGTACTTACTGCTCACTTTTGTAATCCTCTTGGCTGAAACTGTTAGACCGGAGTGGAGGCTCTGATGATTTTTTCCTTATCCAGTTCATCCCGGCTGAAGCAGGCTGCTATCTTGCCGCTGGCCATGACCAGCACGCGATCGGACAAAGCCATGACTTCATCGAGTTCTGAAGAAGAAAACACCACAGCCAGGCCCTGTTTTGCCATCTGACCAATCTGATGGTAGACGTCGACCTTGGCTCCCACGTCAATACCGCGGGTAGGCTCGTCAAGCAGGATGACCTGGGGATTGATCATCAGCTCCTTGCCCAGCACCACCTTCTGCTGATTACCGCCGGACATGGAGGTAATGGGCAGATTGACGCTGTTGATCTTGATGGAGAGCTTTTTGACCATCTCCTCGACCATGCTCTTTTCCGAGCTGCTGGAAACAGGCAGAACTGACTTGAAGAAAGGTATAAGGCAGTAGAAAGCCAGCATCATGTTGTCCTTGATGGACATCAGACGCAGTACACCTTCCTTCTGTCTGTCTTCAGGCACAAAAGCAATGCCTTCCTGCAGTCGCAGCTGATAGCGCAGATGATCTATGGGCCTGCCTTTTAAAATCACCGAGCCTTTTTGATACTCAAGATTGCCGGTAATGGCATTGAACAGCTCCGTACGCCCTGCTCCCAGCAGACCGTAGATGCCTACCACCTCACCTTGTCTTAAGCTCAGGCTCACATGATTGAGCAGATATCCGCCGGTCTGCCGCATGGCGACCAGATCCTTGACTTCCAGTACCACATCGCCGTATTCGGCTTTTTCATAGTCAAACTGCTTTTTCTTGGCACCCACCATCTTTTCGATGATCCAGGGTATGGAAGCATCCTTGCGTTCGCGCTCATCTATAAAGCAGCCGTCACGGAAAATGGAGATGCAGTCACCTATTTCCAGCAGCTCCTCCAGACGGTGGGAGATGTAGATGATGGTCACGCCGTTCTGCTTGAGCTGTCTGATCACCTTGAACAGGGTTTTTACTTCCTGCTGGCTTAAGGCCGAGGTGGGCTCGTCCATGATGAGCACCCGGGCATTTTTGGACATGGCCCGGGCAATTTCCACCATCTGACGGTGACCTACACCCAAATCACCGAGCATGGTGTAGGGATCTATATTGAGCTCCAGATCAGCAAGCAGCTTTTTGGCTATTTCGTACTGGGCTTTGGTATCTATGCGTCCCTTACTAAAATGTTCATGAGCGATGAAGATGTTGTCCATCACCGTCATGTTGGGGAAAAGGTTCAGCTCCTGGAAAATGATGGCTATGCCGTGCTTTTCCGCATCTAAGGTCGAGGAGAAATGCATCTTCTCGCCGTCCATCAGCACATCACCCGATGAAGGTTCCTCCACACCGGCCAGCAGCCTCATCATGGTGGATTTACCGGCGCCGTTCTCGCCTATGAGCACGTTTACCTTATTGCGGTAAACCTTGTAGTTCACACTTTTCAGTGCCGTGATGCCCGGATAAACGCGTGTGGCATTCACGGTCTCCAGAATCACGTTTTCATCGTAATGAGCCATGTTGCCGCCCCTATTTCATTTCATAGGCCACGGGAGCTACCTGTATGGAGCTGATGCTCGGGAAGTCCCAGGTACTAAAGGCACCGTAGACGGTAAGTGTCATGCCTTCCTTGAATTCATACTGAGATGAGATCTCAACTGATCTGGCGTTGATTCTTTCGCCATAATCGCCGTAAACGGTCTGATCATTGAAATCGGCGTAATTCACACCTTTTTGAATATCGCGCAGGGCCGTGCCCATGATCACCGGGCCTATCTGTACCCTGACGCTCTGCCCGCCGACATCAGTAATGGTGATGGTGCCGCGACGGGTATTGGTTCTCATGGCGGTGATGGTGCCTTCAACCTTTACCGGAAAATTGCACTGCTGCTCTGCGGCATGGCGAAAACCGTACTTGCTGCAGGCCTGGTCAAAATCCGTTTCACCGGACAGAGAGGAGAGAAGATCTGCCAGCGGCAGGGCTGTTTCCCTGATCTGGGCAGTAAGCTGATTGTCAAATTGTTCTGCAGCCTGCTTGAGAAATGGAGACTCCGGTGCCTGCAGAGCCTGATACTCCTGTACGGAAACGATGCGGCAGCCGCTGAAGCAGATAAGACAGGAACATATAGCCAGTGCCAAAGTTTTAAGTTTCATGTGTGGAGCTCCCCCTTTTTCCTGAAAATCCGCCGCATAAAGCGGCGGTGTTCAAAGTTTGTTGCAAGCAGTCTGCTGCTAGTCGGAATAGAGGAAGTCCTTGACCTTGGTGGCATTATCCTTGTCGATAAATATGCCGCGGAACATGATTCTTTCCCTTTCAGGTTTGGTGCCGTCGGTGAGATAGGCATCCAGGTACTTCACGCCTTCCTCAGCCAGCAGCTGAGCCTGCAGCATCACGGTGGCCTTGAGATCATCGTTTAATATGGAGGTCATTTCGTCATTGGAGCCGTCAATGCCCACTACGACCACGTCATCACGACCGGCAGACTTAAGAGAGGCTACAGCGCCCAGAGCCACCGGGCCATTGCCGCAGATCACGCCCTTGAGGCCGGGATGAGCCTGCAGAATGGAGTCCATGGCATTCTTGCCGTCCAGCAGTGCACCCTTGGCGTCCTGACGGGCGATCATCTTCAGATCAGGGTACTGATCTATGACCTGATGGAAGGCGCGGGAACGGGTTACGCAGTTGTTGTCGGCCAGGTTGCAGGTCAGCTCCACATAGTCACCCTCTTCCTCCATCAGTTCCACGAAGCGGTTGGCCACATCGGAACCGGCCTGGAAGTTATTGTGGGTCAGCTGTACCAGAGCCACACCGTCCTTGACGATCTCGCGGTTGATCAGGGCCACAGGAATACCGGCATCGGTGGCCTTCTGCACGGCAGCCACAGAGGCGGTGGAGTCGGCACAGTCAACTATGATGCCGGCCACCTTCTGGCCTATGGAATTGTCGAACAGCTCGTTCTGCCTCTTCACATCTTCATTGTGGGACAGCACCAGAGTGTCGTAGCCCAGTTCCTTGGCGCGGCGCTCGGCACCGGCAGCCTCAGCGGCGTAGTAAGGATTGTCCAGGGCATTCACCAGAATGGCTATGGTGCCTTTGCCTGCGGCCTGAGCAGAAAAGGACATTAAGGCAGCTGCAGCGGCGGCAGCTATGGCGGAAACGCAAAACTTCATCTTCATCGTAAAACACTCCATAATATTTGTTTATCTGCACAGAGGCTGCTTACCAGACCTGATAGCCGCCGTCTATGAGCAGATCAGTACCGGTGATCATGTCACTGCCGTTGGAGGCAAAGAACAGCACGGCTGCACCAATTTCATCGGTATAGGCAAAACGGCCGATGGGGATCATCTTCTTGTTGTCCTCACCCTTCTTGCCTTCCCAGGCCTTGGCACCCATGGGAGTTAAGACCACAGTAGGAGATATGGTGTTGACACAGATCTTGTGGGGGCCCAGTTCCTTGGCCATGACTTTGCAGATACCCCACAAACCGGCCTTGGAGGTGGCATAAGCTACGTGATTGTCCAGAGCAACGGTAGCAGCCTGTGATGCTATGATGATGATCTTGCCGGGATGCTTGTCCTCCACCATGATGCGGGCGGCTTCCTGCACAGTCAGGAAGGTGCCGGTCAGGTTGACGGCCATGTGCTTGTTCCACTCTTCAAGCTCAGTCTCCAGGCAGGGCTGCAGGCAGACATAGCCGGCGCAGGTAACCACTATATCCACAGTACCCAGCTTCTGCTTGACCTCAGCAAAGGCCTTCTTGACGGATTCCGGGCAGGTGACATCACACTCAACGGCTATCACACGGTCCTTATCAGGGAACTCGGCAAGGATGGACTCCTTCTTGCCTTCCTCAAAACCGGGATACAGCAGAGCCAGACTTGCGCCCTTGGCATACATCAGGCGGTTGCTGGCCATGGCAATACCACCAAAGCCACCGGTGACAACTGCCACCTTTCCTTCAAGGGACTCGTTGGGATCTACGCCATATTTCAGATTTACATCATAATCAGTAGACATTTTAGCCTCTCATATTATTTAAACGAAAGATGGTATTAACAATAATTTGTTAATTGTGCTTTACAGTTTTGTTTTTTCTATTAAAATAGAGGATTTTCAAAAAACTCGTTATCACAAACGTGTTAAACATGTCGAAAAAATCCTGAAAAAAGAAAAATTCTTTTTAATACAGATCACTTTTTCTGAAAATAAATTTCCCGCCATTTTCCGCCCTGTTTTTACATTATTTTTTGCCATTTTATATAGGGCAAAAATGTGATTTTGAGCACACCTTTTCGGCAGGAACAGCTGCCGTAAATTTATTTCATAAAATTAATTGAGTGGGAATTTTTTCTTAAAAATCAACGAAATTTTTTGTGATCTAAAGCTATAGCCCGTTATACGTGATTTGTCTGATGGGTATAATTTTGCGGGTTGTGGGCTGAAATAAAGTAATAACAGGATGGTTTGGCAGGATTAAAAAATGACATAAAAAACAGCAGCTGAAAATATTACTGCAGGCGGCTAGCACCAGTCTGTTTTTACAGCACAAACGGTATACCAGTCAGCATGAAAATAATATAGAAAGCAGAAAAAAGACAACCCATACAGCCGGCAGGGCTATATGGGCGGAGGAAAAGAACCCAAAGAACTGATTTTTTGTTAACTTTTATTTCTGCACGGCCTGGCTTTGCAGCAGAGAGAGGAATTCCTCTTCAGACACCCCGGGCAGGCCTGATGACCGCACTTATGCAGCTGATCCCGGGGGCATTGTTCGTCTGCAGACACTCCCTTCACTTCTTCTTTTATTTCTGCCTTCTGCAGTATCTCAGCCACCTCAAAGGCTATAGCTCTGGCCATGCTCGGAGGCAGCGCTTTGTCCTCCTGCTGAAACTGCTGATCTTTACTGCCGGGCAACACCAAACCGGTAAAAGGCTGCTGTCCTGCGCTTTTCGGATAGTTGTGGAGCGGCTTTTGACCGGCTAAATCCACAAAACAGCATGAACCATATATAGAAGAAGGAAAATCGGATAGGGGTGGAGGTTCTCCTCCGGCCCCCGGGGATCTTTTGTTCGCCTTGACCTGCTTGTATGCCAGGTTCAAGTTTTCTCGGTCCATGATGGCTGGGATCTAATCTGTCAAAGCAGTGGGATCTGGGGGTGTACAAGATGTGGGATTTTCCAGGGGGCTGCGTCCGTGAGATCTCCTCGGGTAAGAACACGCTCTTTCCCCTTAGGACCGCTGCCTCATTTACATCAGCAGCTTCGGGCAGCTTCTTTCAGCCTGCACCTCGCTACAAACACCCTGCTGTTGGCTGTGAGGCTACCGCCGCCGGCGCTGCGGGGACTTTCACCTGTTGGATCGTGCCCATGCCGGGCACACAAGAAAGCCCATACGGCCGACAGGCAGGTATGGGCGGAGAAGACTGGAAGAACCGATCTTTTGTTAAGTTTTGTTCATCTATAAGCCGTGGCTCTGCAGCAAAGCCAGGAATTCCTCTTCAGACAACACGGGAATACCCAGGCTCTGGGCTTTGGCCAATTTGGAACCTGCATCCGCACCGGCGACCAGGACAGAGGTTTTCTTACTTATAGATCCGGGGACTGCAGCACCCAGCTGCAGCAGCTTGGATTTGGCTTCAGCGCGGGTCATGGAGGAGAGGGTACCGGTGAGCACAAAGGTCTGCCCCGCCAGAGGCTGGGCCGCAGCCACCTTTCCTTCAGGAGATTCGTTGGGATCTACACCATTTTTCAGATTTGCATCACAATCAGCAGACATTTTAGCCTCTCACTTTATTCAAACAAACTTTATTTTTTTCCACACGTTAAACGTATTATATACATATATATCCTAAAAATCCTGCTGAAAGAAGATTTATTTTTAATGTAGATCACTTTTTTGAAAATAAATTCT
This sequence comes from uncultured Enterobacterales bacterium, assembly GCA_964424565.1. Classification (GTDB taxonomy): domain Bacteria; phylum Pseudomonadota; class Gammaproteobacteria; order Enterobacterales; family Succinivibrionaceae; genus Avisuccinivibrio. Next base: position 20,626 of record CAYRIZ010000009.1, on the reverse strand, counting down.
TTCCCCATTTTCAGCCCTGTTTCCTTTATTTTTGCCTTTTTATATAAAGCGGAAAAAAGAAAGCCCATACGGCCGGCAGGGCTGTATGGGCGGAGGAGAAGAACCAAAAAACTTATTTTTGTTAAGTTTTATTTGTCTGCACGCCGTGGCTCTGCAGCAGAGCGAGGAATTCCTCTTCAGACAACACGGGAATACCCAGGCTCTGGGCTTTGGCCAATTTGGAGCCTGCAGCAACACCTGCGATCACGGCAGTGGTTTTCTTACTTACCGATCCGGCGGCGGCAGCTCCCAGCTGCTGCAGTCTGGCTTTGGCTTCAGCGCGGGTCATGGAGGAGAGGGTACCGGTGAGCACATAGGTCTGTCCTGCCAGAGGCTGGGCTGCAGCCGCAAAGTCTTCGGCTATGGAATAAGGTTCAATGCCGGCGCCGATCAGCGATTCCTCCGGACGGTCAAGCAGGCGGTGCAGGATGTCACGATTGTGCGGTTCGGCAAAGAAATCCACTATATGCGCCGCGCATACCTCACCTATGGAATCCAACTGCATCAGCTCATCAGCAGAAGCGGCAGCCAGCTCAGAAATGGACTTGTAGTGCCGGGCCAGTATCAGCGCGGTACTCTGCCCCACCTCACGTATGCCCAGGGCATAGATAAAGCGGTTTAAGGGCACCTGTCTGGATTTAGCTATATTGGCTGTCAGCTTGCGGGCGGTGACCTGTCCCAAAAAGCGCGGTTTGCGCTCCGGACTGCCGCTGTCGAGCAGCAGTGAAGCCAGATCGTTTTCCGACAGAAAATAGAGATCGGCCACCGAGCTTAATTTGTGGCCGTCCACCAGCAGTTCCACTATGCGATCGCCAAAGCCCTCTATATCCATGGCATCGCGCGACACAAAGTGCAGCACGGCCTCACGCAGCTGAGCAGGACAGGACAGCCCGCCGCTGCAGCGGGCCACGGCTTCGCCGGCCACCCTTTCCACAGCCGCGCCGCAGGCGGGGCAGACGGCAGGAAAGACTATATCCCGCTCGGAGCCGTCGCGCCGCGCCGTCACCACAGAGGCAACCTGCGGGATAACATCACCGGCCCGGCGGATCACCACCTGATCGCCTATTTTCAGTCCCAGGCGGGCGATCTCATCTTCATTGTGCAGGCTGGCACTGGAAATGGTAACTCCGCCTACATATACAGGCTGCAGACGGGCCACCGGGGTGACGGCGCCGGTGCGCCCCACCTGAAATTCCACATCCAGCACGCGGGTAATTTCCTCTTCCGGCGGGAATTTGTAGGCTGCAGCCCAGCGCGGGAATTTGGCCGTATAGCCCAGCTTTTCCTGGGCGGCTATGGAATTGACCTTGAGGACCACGCCGTCAATGTCATAATTCAGGCCCGGCCGCCGCTGTCCCATGGCGGCATAGTAATCACGCAGCCCCTGCTCTCCCTGTACCACCTGCACCAGCGGATTGACCGGCAGCCCCAGGCTTTTCAAATACATCAGCCGGCCGTACTGCGTAGGAGGCAGTTCGACGCCTTCACAAAAACCTATGTAATAGGCATTGAAGGTCAGCGGGCGTTTGGCGGTGATCTGGGGATTGAGCTGACGTAAACTGCCGGCGGCGGCATTGCGCGGATTGGCAAAGAGCCGGCCGCCCTCCTCCCTGGCTTTGGCATTCCAGGCGGCAAAACCGTCCCGCGGCATGAAGACCTCGCCGCGCACATCCAGCAGGTGGGGAAAATCGCCATTAAGCTGCAGCGGCACCGCCCTTATGGTTTTGACATTGGCCGTCACATCCTCACCCGTTCTGCCGTCCCCGCGGGTGGCCGCCTGTATTAGCAGACCGTCCTGATAGATGAGGGACACAGCCAGCCCGTCGAGCTTGGGTTCGGCACAGTATTCCACCTGGCCTGCCCCCTGGGCTTCCCTCATGCGGCTGTTGAAGTCACACAGCTCTTCATCGCTGAAGATATCGCCTATGGACATCAGCGGCACGCGGTGCTGCACAGTAGTAAAAGCTTCCAGCGGCGCATCACCTATGCGGGTCGTGGGAGAGGCGGGATCGCGCAGCTGCGGGTAGTCCTGCTCCAGCCTGACCAGCTCATGGTACAGCCGGTCGTATTCGGCATCCGGGACCTCGGGATTGTCTTCTACATAGTAGGCCCGGGACCAGCGGTTTAAGGTGGCAATCAGGGCGTGATAGCGCTCGGCTGTACTTTCAGGAACTTCGCTCATGAACTGCTCCCGGCATCATAGGCGGCCAGGCGCTGCTCCAGCTGCTGCAGCTCTTCTGCAGTCAGGATATGGCGGTCATTGTCCTGCATGGTGCCGCCCAGCTCCTGAACTATGATTTCAGCCGCCCACACCATGGCCTTGAAGTAGCTGACTGCCTTGCCGGGTACGGGAGTGTTCATATACAAAGCCATGACCGGGGTGGAAAAATTCTGCATGTCCTTAGGGAAGTTGTAGGGCTGCGTCAATGAGCACATGCGGAAAACTTCGTCTACCGGATCCTGCGGATTTTCATAAACATAGTAAATATCGAGATTGCCGCGCAGAATACCGTAGGTGGAGCACAAGCTCTCAATATCCTCTCCGCGGTAGGGACTGCTCTCAGCGGCCACCAGATTGATCTGTATCATGGCCGGCAGGCTTTCTTCCTGCGGTACGGCGGCAGCAGCCTGCTCCTGCAGGGCATGGCGTTCCTGCTCCTCTGCCTCAGAGCGGGAAATCTCCTTGATTTCGGGCAGCTCTTCCACCTTCTCCTGCCGGGGCTGAGTTTTGGCCGGAGTTTCCGCGGCAGCGGCTTTAGCTTCAGTATTCACTATACGTACCTTGCCGGCTGCAGGAGAGCGGCGCAGCTCATTGTCATGCGGATCTGCCCTGTTGAGCCGGCGGTTTTCAGGTTTGCCGGAAAACCACAGACCGTGGACCAGAAAAGCAATAATGGCAACAGCACCCACAATCAATACCAGGGAACCGGGATCACTGAACACGGACATAATTACTCCAAAAACAGCTTTATATCAGAAGGGGCTCCGCCCTTTTCCGGCCTCATTTTAGCAGAGATCGCCTGCAGCCGATGCATGTAAAAATTCCACTGCGGCAGCTGTCGCAGACCGTACTGCCTTAGGCTACAATTTCAGCTAAATCAGACTTTCATGAAGGATTCAGCCGGAAAGGACGTTTTATGTTCGATGAAAACCACTACAAACCCATAAATCCCCTGGAGGTATTCTCCTTTTTAAGCGACGGCCTGAAGATGGCGCTGTCCCGGGAATGCCGGGCCTATCTCATCATCCCCATATTGATCAACATAGTCGTGCTCATAGGCGGCGCCTGGGTGTGTTATCACTATCTGACTGCCTTTATTGAGGAAGTAACCGGCGGTCTGCCTTCCTTTATCAGCGGAATTATTTCCCTGCTGCTGATCTTGAGCCTGCTGCTGGCCGGCTGTTTTATCTTCAGTACCCTGGCTACCATTATTGCCTCGCCCTTTTACGGTCTGCTGGCCGAGCGGGTGGAACTGCTGCTGACCGGTCAGAAGCCGGCCGACGACGGCTGGGCCGCCCTGCTCAAAAGCATTCCGCGCTCGCTGATGCGCGAGGTGCGCAAGCAGATGTTCTTTCTGCCGCGGGCGCTGCTGTGCCTGATCATCCTCATCATTCCCGGCCTCAATATAGCCTTTCCCATTTTATGGTTCCTGCTGACGGCCTGGATGGGCTGCCTGCAGTATGTGGACTATGCCTACGACAACAATAAAGTCAGCTTTGCCCGCATGCGCACTGAACTCTCCCAGGCCAGACTGGCCACCTTTCTGTTCGGTGCCGTCATCACCCTGCTGCTGACCATTCCGCTGCTCAATCTGCTGGTCCCGCCCAGCGCTGTCTGTGCCGGCACCCACTACTATGTAAGATTAAGCAGATCCTGCGTCCCGGTCCCGGAGGCTTTGTAAATGTATTCCTTAAGCGGCATGTGTGTCTCGGAGGGAGTGGCGCAGGGCCGGGCCCTGCAGCTGCGGCGTCCTTCTGATTTTGCGGTGAAAACCAAAACCGGCCGGCTGGAGCCGGAGGCGGAGATCTTCTGCTTTGAAAAAGCCTGCCGGGAATTTGTGGCCAGGCTGTATCAGGTCATACAGGGGCAGGCTCCCGACAGCGTGCGCGATCTCTTCGGGGCAGTGGCCGGCTTTATCTCCGCGCCGGAAAATCAGCGGGACATACGCGAATTGATCAAAAGCGGCAAAACCGCCCATGAAGCCTGCTCCCTGGTGCTGCCTGATCATTTAAAAGCCTTTGCCCGCAGCGATGATGTGGAAATCAAAGCCCAGGCCCGGGAACTCAATGCCCTGGCGCGCGAGTTCATCTCCACGTTGGAGCAGGGCTCGGACAAAGGTTTTGAACTGCCTGTGCTCACCGAGCCTACGGTGATCATCGCCCAGGATCTGACCCCGGCGCACTTTTTGTGTCTGCGTACGGAGCTGATCCGGGCGGTGGTACTGGAGGGCGGACTGTCCTCCGGGCATCTGGGGGTGGTCCTGCGCGAGCTGCGCATTCCGGCCCTGTTCTCGGTGATAGGCGCCTCCTCCATCAAAAACGGCGAACGCGTGCTGGTAGATGCCGGATCATCTTCCCTGATTGTGGAGCCCTCGGAGGAAGCCTCGGCACAGCTGATGCAGGATCGGGCTCTGTTTGCCGAGGATGTGTCGGACGATCTCATCTGCAATGTCACCGTGGCCTGCTCGGTGGGCGCTGACCGGGAACTCGACGGCAATAATACCTTTATCCGCCACGGTCTGGGGCTGCTGCGCTCTGAGTTTTTGTTTTTGGGATCAGATCACGAGCCTGATGAAATTGAGATGATCATGCGTTTTGGCTCCATCTTCTCCAAGATCCCCGACAATGCCCCCATATCTGCCCGCACCTTTGATTTTGCCGGGGACAAAAAGCCCATCTTCACGCTCAATCTCGATGACCGCGGCCCGCTGCACGGCTACGGGGCCAGTACAGGCACCGGACTGCTGCGCAAGGAGCTGCGCGCCATGCTGCAGGCAGCCCCGCAGCGCGCCATCAACATAGTCTTCCCGCTGATCAGCCGCGTCTCCGAGGCCAAGTATTTAAATGATCTGCTGACCGGGGTCATAGATGATCTTACCGCCGAGGGCAGGGCCATATCTCCCTGCACCACCTCGCTGATGATAGAAACGCCGGCAGCAGTGTTCTCCGCCCGGGCTTTTGCTCCTCTGGCCTCCCGCTTTATCATAGGCACCAGTTCGCTGGCTGAATATGCCAGCGCGCCGCGGGAGCCTGATGCCGCCTTTACTCCCGTGCTGGCCAAGATGATAGCCCTGGCCTGCCGTGGAGCGCATGAAGCCGGCATCAAGGTGGGAGTGGCCGGCCGTTTTGCCGCCAGAATAGAGCTGCTGCCCTTCTTCCTCTCGCTGGGAGCGGATTACATCACAGTAGACTCCTACTCCATAGCCAAGGTCACAGCCGCACTGGAACGTCTGGACACGGACAAGCATGCACCGCATTTTGATGAAAATCTTTATACCAAGGTGATGGAACTGGCTACCGGCCGCGACATCACTGCACTGATCAACAATCTCAACTTCAGGGGGTAGTCATGTCCTTTCTGTCTCATTTTTTCCATTCCACGCCCTCTGAGGAGGATGTGGATCTGGTCCTCTATGCTCCTATGAGCGGCACCCTGCTGCCTTTGAGTGAGGTGCCTGATGTGGTGATTTCTGAAAGAGTGGTAGGCGACGGCGTGGCGCTGATCCCCGACAGCGACACCATAGTGGCTCCCTGTGACGGCACCATAGCCCGCCTGCTGGCCACCAAAACCGCCTTTTCCATCAAAACGGCCAGTAATCTGGAGATCTATGTGACTTTTGGCATAGGCACCATAGATTTTCAGGGCCGGGGCTTCACCAGCCGGGTGCAGGCCGGCCAGCAGGTCAAACGCGGCGATCCCATCATACAGGTGGACATGTCCGAGCTGGCCTCGCAGATCAAATCCACCGTCACTTCCATGATCGTGGTGCGCAGTTCAGGTCCCATAGAAAAGGTAACCGCCGGCTCCGGCAAGGCTGCCGCCGGCATCACCGCCTGTGCCTGGGTCACCCTCAGGGATCATGAATCCTGAGCTGCCGCTTCAGGCCCGCGGATGGGCCTTGTTGAAGATTTGATGCATGCGCTCACTGGCCACATGAGTGTAGATCTGCGTGGTGGTCAGCGAGCTGTGGCCCAGCAGCATCTGCACCGTACGCAAATCGGCCTGATGATTGAGCAGATGCGTGGCAAAGGCATGCCTGAAGGTATGCGGTGAAGGCAGGCGGTGCAGGCCCAGCTGCCGGCCGTAGCGCTTGATGATTTTCCAGAACCCGCCGCGCTGCAGCGGACTGCCGAGGCGGTTTAAGAAAATGCAGCGGATCTTCTGGGCCGGATCGAGCAGGCTGCGCACCTCGCTGATATAGCGCTCCAGCCAGTGCCTGGCATGATCCCCAAAGGGTACCATGCGCTCCTTGCCTCCCTTGCCGCGCTTGAGCACATAATTCTCCTGCAGATGCACCTCGGCAAAAGTCAGGCTCACCAGTTCACTCACCCGCAGGCCGGTGGCATAAAGCAGTTCCAGCATAGCCCGATCCCGCAGTCCCAGCAGCGTGGTCACATCAGGGGCTTTGAGAAAGGCCTGCACCAGTTCTTCAGACATCACCAGGGGCAGATGCCGCGGCACCTTGGGATTTTCCAGGGCACTTAAGGGATCATCTGATCGCAGCTCCTCCAAATGCAGATATGTAGTAAAGGAGCGCAGAGCAGACAGCCGCCGCGACTGCGTGGCCGCCGAGCAGTCATCCCAGCTTTCCAAAAAGGCACTGACATCATCCCGGGTAAAGGATAAGGCTGTCTCCTCCGTCTCCTGCAGAAAGCGCAGAAACAAGGTTAAATCGGAAATATAGCTTTTGATGGAGGTTTTGGACAAAGCCCGCTCCAGCAGCAGATAGTCGCAGAAACGCTGCAGCAGCTTTTGATGCTCCCCGCTGAGTTCAGTTTTTTCCCCGGCAGCTGCCATATATTCCTCCTCAAATCACAAATGCAGCAGAAAACCTGCAGACAAAAAAGGCAGGGATGCTTCCCTGCCGTTTGTTTGAACCTTAACACTCCGGCTGCAGCAGCCGGAGTATAAGTGAAAAACTTTACAGATTGGCCACAATCTCTTCTACGGACTTCTTGGCATCGCCGAAGCACATGGAAGTGTTTTCCTTGAAGAAGAGCGGGTTCTGCACGCCGGCATAGCCGGTGTTCATGGAGCGCTTGAACACGATCACATTGCGGGCCTTCCACACCTCGAGCACAGGCATACCGGCGATCGGGCTGTTGGGATTCTCCAGAGCGGCCGGGTTGACGGTGTCGTTGGCGCCAATTACCAGTACGGTATCGGTGTTCTCGAAATCATCATTGATTTCATCCATTTCCAGCACGATATCGTAAGGAACCTTGGCTTCAGCCAGCAGCACATTCATGTGACCAGGCAGACGGCCGGCCACCGGGTGAATGCCGAAGCGCACTTCCACACCGCGGGCCTTGAGCTTCTCGGTCATGGAAGCCACAGCGTTCTGAGCCTGAGCCACAGCCATACCGTAGCCCGGGGTGATGATCACTGAAGAAGAGTTCTTCAGCAGTTCAGCCACTTCAGGGCACTTCATCTCGCGGTACTCACCTGCTTCCTCATCGGAGGCGGCAGCAGCACCCTCATTGCCGAAGCCGCCGGCAATTACGGAGATAAAGGATCTGTTCATGGCGCGGCACATGATGTAGGACAGAATGGCACCGGAGGAGCCGACCAGAGCACCGGTAACGATGAGCAGGTCATTGTTCAGCATGAAGCCTGAGGCTGCGGCAGCCCATCCTGAGTAGGAGTTCAGCATGGAGATGACCACAGGCATGTCGGCACCGCCTATGGCAGCAACCAGATGCACGCCGAAGGCAAAGGCGATCAGGGTCATGATGATCAGGGCAGCCACAGGAGCATTGGCAGCAGCCATGAACCATACCAGCAGGAAGAAGGACACTACCAAAGCACCCAGGTTCAGCCAGTGACCGCCGGGAATCATCAGCGGAGCAGACTTGAAGATGCGCAGCTTGTAGGTACCGTTGAGCTTGCCGTAGGCCACAATGGAGCCGGTAAAGGTGACGGCACCAATGAACACACCCAGGAAGATTTCCACCAGATGAGTATTGAGCTCACCCGGGGTCATGGAAGCGGCGGTACCGGCAGCACCGGCAGCGGCAGCCTCCAGAATGGAGACTATTTCATCGGCAGTGGCACTTACCGGAATGGTCACGGTGTCGGGAGCAGCGCCGCCGAGCTCGAGGAAGCTGTTGTAGCCTACCAGAACAGCGGCCAGACCCACAAAGCTGTGCAGGCAGGCGATCATTTCAGGCATCTGGGTCATGGCTACCTTGCGGGCCACATATATACCGATGCCGGCGCCTATAGCCATGGCAATGATGATTAAGATGAAGCCGGCAGCCGACTCCACCTGGGCAAAGGTGGCCAGCAGAGCAATGGCCATACCAATCATGCCGGACAGGCAGCCAAGCTTGGCGGTCTCCTGTTTGGACAGGCCGGCCAGAGCCAGAATGAACAGCAGAGCTGCCAGAATGTAGGCCATGTGAATGGGACCTAATACCATAATGTTTTACCCCTTAAGCTTACTGCTTTCTGAACATTGCCAGCATACGGCGGGTTACTGCAAAGCCGCCGAAAATATTGATCGAGGCTATGAGTACGCCTATGAAGGCAAAGGCGCTAACCAGGAGGCTGCCGCCTGCACTAATCTGCAGCAGCGCACCGACCACAATAATGCCTGATATGGCATTGGTCACCGACATCAGCGGTGTATGCAGGGAATGGGTTACATTCCATACCACGTAGTAACCGCAGACGCAGGCCAGCACAAACACGGTAAAGTGCGGCAGGAACTTCTCGGGAGCAAACAGACCGATCAGGGCAAAGGCCACGATCAGAGCTGCCACGCAGGAGACCTTGAGGCTGCGGGAGACCTGACGCTGCTCCACCTTGGGCTGGGGAGCGGCAGCAGGAGCTGCGGCCGGAGCGGCGGAAACGCTGATCTTGGGAGGCGGGAAGGTGACTTCACCGGCTCTGCACACGGTCATGTTGCGCAGGACCACATCCTCAAAATCCACATTGATCTGTCCGTCCTTGTTCTTGCACAGCAGCTTGGTCAGGTTGACCAGGTTGGTGCCGTAGAGCTGGGAGGACTGGGCCGGCAGACGGGCGGCGAGATCGGAGTAGCCTATGATCTTGACGCCGTTGGCGGTGGTGGTGATCTTGCCTTCCACGGTCAGCTCACAGTTGCCGCCGGTGGCTGCAGCCAGATCCACGATCACGGAGCCGGACTTCATGCTCTCCACCATTTCCTTGGAGATCAGGCGCGGAGCAGGCTTGCCCGGAATGGCGGCAGTGGTAATGATGATGTCCACTTCCTTGGCCTGCTTGGCAAAGAGTTCCATCTCAGCCTTGATGAACTCATCTGACATCACCTTGGCATAACCGTCGGAGGAGCTGCCGTCTTCATTCTTGAAGTCGAGCTTTAAGAACTCACCGCCCATGGACTTAATCTGATCTGCCACTTCCACACGTGTATCAAAGGCGCGGACCACGGCACCCAGGGAGTGGGCGGCACCTATGGCAGCCAGACCGGCCACACCGGCACCAATGACCAGCACCTTGGCCGGCGGAACCTTGCCGGCGGCGGTAACCTGGCCGGTAAAGAAGCGGCCAAAGCAGTGGGCGGCTTCAATTACGGCGCGGTAGCCTGAAATATTGGCGGTGGAGGACAGGGCATCGAGAGCCTGGGCGCGGGAAATACGCGGCACCATGTCCATAGCCAGCACGGTGACTTTCTTGTCATTGAGCTTCTTGACCAGAGCTTCATGCTGGGCGGGACGGATAAAGCTGACTAAGGTCTGACCTTCCTTCAGCCATCCGGCTTCGTCATCATTGGGAGCGTTTACCTTATAGATGATATCGGAGGTGTTCCAGACTTCACGGCCTTTGACCACCTTTGCACCGGCTGCGGTGTATGCGGCGTCGTCAAAACTGGCGTCTGCACCTGCATTGCTTTGAATCTGTACTTCAAAGCCTAATTTGATGAGCTTGCCGACTGTATCCGGGGTAGCTGCTACCCTGGTTTCGCCGCGTAAGCTTTCCTTGGGAATACCTATGAGCATGGCTGTTTCCTGTCAAAGTTTCTACTAACACAAGGTGTTCATTACAATCTCTCATTATAGCCGGCGCAACCATGCTTGAAAGTCACAGCATGAAAAATTGCAGGGTTCCTCAAATAATTGAAAGCACGCTATTGCAGGCGGTTGAGCATGGTCAGGGCGTTTTCGGCCGGGCTGCCGCCGCAGGCCGGATAGTAGTTTTTGCGCAGTCCGCAAATCTCAAAACCAGAGCTCAAATACAGCTGTTTGGCCGGCTCATTGTGCTCCCTGACCTCCAGATAACAGGTCTGCACCTGCCGGCTGCGGCACAAATCCAGCACAGCCGTCAGCAGCCGACGGCCCAAGCCCTGCCCCTGCAGGGGGCGCGTGATGCCTATGGTAAGCAGTTCGGCATCGGGCCCTATCAGCTGCACTACGGCAAAACCCACCGGCCGGCCGCGGATGCAGACGGCCAGCACGTGATTGCAGTCGGTAAAGCAGGATTTGATATTGTCATAGCTCCAGGGGTGTATATGCGCCGAAAGTTCTATGGCAAAAAGCTCCTTGAGCAGAGCATCATCAGGACGGGAAAACTCTTTGACCTCCACCTGCTTTACGGCGGCGGTATGTTTGCTATGCAGCTCAGACATGGGCAGGCTCCTGCAGCTGTTTTTTCAAAAAGGACCACAACAAAGCTTTGTTTTCATCCGGCAGGAAACACAGGCAGCCAGGCGGCGGCAGTTCCCCCGGGGCCAGCAGCACCACAGACAGCGGCGCGGGGCGATCGGCGGCACTAAAATCCACTGCAGCCACTCCCTGGCGGCCCAGATAATTCTTCAGGCCGGGCAGATAGGAAAGCCGGAGATTGACGCTGATATAAACAGCCCGGCGTCCCCGGCCGGCAGATCCGCCAGCTGTCTCTTTTACCGCCGGGGGTGCAGGTTGAATCGGAGCGGCAGGCTGAACTGAGGCCGCAGGCTGAGCCGGAGCCACAGGCTGCATCGGGGTTGCAGGCTGAGTCGGGGCGGCAGATTGAGTCGGGGGTGCAGGTTGAACCGGGACTGCAGGTTGAGCAGAAGCTGCAGCAGGCGCAGTCAGCGTCTCCGGCTCTTCTTCTCTGTGGGCAAAAGGCACCTGCACTTCAGGGCGCAGCTGCCAGCTGGTGCGATATAAGGAAAAAGGCATGGCAGCTTACCCTGGCTGACCGGCCGGCAGCTCAGGCAGGATTTCAATCCAGTAATCATCAGGATCGTGGATGAAATACAGTCCCATGGCCTGATTTTCATAGCATACGCAGCCCATGGCCTTATGGAAGGCGCGGATTTCCTCATAATCCCCGCTGACGCGCACACACAGATGACTTTCATTGTCCCCCAGCTCATAGCTGCCTTCCTTATCCCGCAGACAGGTCAGCTCCAGCAGAAAACCGCTTTTCTCCTCCCCCATATAGACCAGGGTAAAGGAGCCGTCCGCGGCATTGCGGCGGCGGATCTCATGCAGGCCCAGGGCCTCCTGATAAAACTTAATGCTGTTTTCCAGATTGGTTACATTGATGTTGAGGTGATCAAAACGTCCGCTGATCTGCATATATGCTCCTTACCGCCGCACTGGGCTTAAGCTGCAGCCCGGCGGCACTGTGTGGCAGGTGTTAATGATAATGAATGGTAAATTTCAGATCTGTCTGTATGTCTGTGCCGGCAGGGGTCTTAGTCTGTTGCAGCCGCCGGCGGAAAAGACCAGTCCTCATGGCTGAAGACCGCTCCCCGCTGCAGCGGCATTAAGGTGCGGCAGCCGTATGCCCCGCTGCACTGTGCTATGGCCGCCGCCTGCTCAGGCCGATCCCAAAAGTGCATGGGCACCAGATAAGCAGTTTTAATCTGCTCCATAAACTGCCTGGCGCCGCGCATGTAATCAGAGCCCAGGCGGGGATCCACCGGGAACATGGCAATATTCAGCACAGGTACCCGATCTGCTATCTTTCGCAGCTCAGTAAGATACATGCGTTCGGCTGCTGCCGCCTCCCCGGGGGTGCTCTCATCCTGCCAGTGCCAGTTGTTGAGATCGCCGGCATGAAAAATCTTCAGGCCCTGCGCCTCTATGAAAAAGGATACGCCCACATCTGTGGATCCAAAGGCGGTGATCTGCAGATTATCGTCGGCATAAACATCGCCAGCCTTAAGCCAGGTAATGTCAGCCTCAGCCTCCGGCAGCTGCCGCCGGCGTTTTTGGTAAATATCCCGCGACAGCACAAAATGCACCGGCTCCCGGCGGGCGGCAAAGGAAAAAATGTGCGGATTGAAGTGATCCTGATGAAAGTGACTGGAGAGCACATACAGGGGACCGCGGCGCTTTAGGATCTCATCGTGCAGCAGCCCGTGCGTCTCATCTGTGCTGTCCTGGTAAAAGTCGATCAGCACAGTAAAGTGCGCAAAGCACAAAGCAAAACCGCTGTGATACAGATAAATCAGGGAAAAAGGCGCCGGTTCGGCCATGACACACCATCAGATCCAATCAAACAACACTGCTGTCAGTCAGGAATTGTAGTCTGGGTGGGGATTGCAAACAAGTGCAGCACTGTGTGCTGGCAGGGGCGGAAGGACTCGAACCCTCAACCGTCGGTTTTGGAGACCGCTGCTCTACCATTAGAACTACGCCCCTGCGGAAGTGGTGCCTATTATGCCACAATTCCACACCTTGTAAAGTTTTATTGCAGATATTTTTCTTTTTCCCCCGGCAGCTGTGCCGTAAAGGAACTATTCCTGGCAGAAAAACGGCCTGTATTCACCCGGATCTGCCGCAACGCCCACCCCGCAGCTCACATTTACGGAATTTTTCATTTGCCGCCTCCGATCTTTTGACTAAGATCATCCTCAGACCCAGTGTTTTTTCAGCTACAACCATATTTTCAGCTACCATCAGCAAAGCTGGTCTTAAGGAGCTTTAGTCTTATGCAGAAAAAGATTTTCCAGACCGCCGTCATGGCTGCCGCCGGCTGTACCACTGCTGCCGGAGCTACCGGCATCACCTGCGTGCCCGAGGATTTCGGCGGCTGTGCCTCCGGCGAACATGTCAACACCAGTGCCATACAGCAGGCCATAGATCACTGTGCCCTGCTGGGCGGCGGTGAAGTCAGACTGTCCCCCGGCCTGTGGCTGTCCGGTCCGCTCACCCTCAAATCCAATGTCAGCCTCAATATCATGGAAGGAGCCACCTTAAAGGCAGACAACTCCGAAGGTAAATTCAAAGCCGCCTACATAGGCCGGCCGGCTGCAGATGGTGAAGCCTTTATCCTGGCCAACGGGGCTGAAAATGTAGCCATAGTGGGCAGCGGCACCATAGACGGCAGCGGTGCCGAATTATGGTGGGAAGAGGCTGAGCAGATGCGCCGTGAGCTTCAGGCCGGCAATGCCGCTTTGTTTGAAAAGCGCTTCCCCGGCGTCAAGCTGGCCAATGGCATGCCCCGCCCGTGGCTGATTGAGTTCAATGAGGTGAAGCATGCGGTGATCCACTCCGTGAAGATGCAGAACTCTCCCATGTGGAATCTGGTGCTGCGCAACGCCCGTGATGTGCTCATCGAGAATGTCTTCATCGATGCCCCCGAGGAATCCCCCAATACCGACGGTATAGATATAGTTTCCTCACAGCAGGTCAGAATCAACAAAGTGACCATACATACAGGCGATGACAATATAGCCGTCAAGTCTGGTGTGAATCAGGACGGCGCCCTGCCTTCTGCCGATATAGTGATTGAAAACAGCGCCATGTATGCCGGCCACGGCATATCCGTAGGCTCGGAGACCGCCAACGGCATAGGTGAGGTCATAGTGCGCAATACCACCTTCAAGGACGGCATCAACGGCGTGCGCATCAAGTCCGCCCGCGACCGCGGCAATAAGATCGGCCCGCTGTGTGTGGAAAATGTCTCCATGGAAGGAGTGGAAACCCCGCTGCTGATTACGCTGACCTATGCCGGCAATTCCGGTGCCGCCGGACTGGGACTGGTAGAGCCCATAGAGGCCGCACCTGTCACCGCCACCACTCCTTATGTCAAAGGCGTATATGTAGGCAATTTCTCTGCCACCGGCGCTGACATAGCCGCGCTCATCAGCGGCCTGCCCGAGTCCCCTATATTGGAGGTACAGCTGGAGAATGTGAATATAGACAGCCGGCTGGGTATTCAGGCCCGCTATGCCGAGGGCTCCATAGTGATGAGCAATATCAGGGTACAGGAAGGCGCGGCCGTGGAGCGCGGTCCGCAGACCAATATCCGGGAAGCCCGCTGAGCGCAGGCTGCAGACCAAGTCTTAGACTACTGCCGGGGGAGCTGCCGCTCCCCTTTTTATACTCCCTCCTGCCGGCTGCATCACAATACAGCAGACCGGCCACGCAGGAAGCGGACAATTGCTGTATAATCAAGACTTCAGGAACAGAGCAAAAAGCAGCGAGCTTCCTGAAGCCTGCCTTAAGCGTCAGTTCCCTTTATCACTCTCAACTAAAGGGACAATAAAAACCATGACAAATCCCCTCTTTCAGAAGGACATCATCTCGATCTCCGAGTTTTCACGCGATCACATAGAATTAGTGCTCAAAACCGCCCGTGAGCTCAAAGAGCATCCGCGCGATGATCTCCTCAAAGGAAAGCTCATAGGTGTAACTTTCTTTGAAGGCTCAACCCGTACCAGACTGTCATTTGAAACTGCCATCAACCGCCTGGGCGGACGCGTGATCGGCTTTGCAGATGCCAGCAATACTTCATTGGGCAAAAAGGGTGAGACCTTAACTGACAGCATCCGCATCATCACTTCCTATACCGATGCCCTGGTGATCCGCCATCACATGGAAGGCGCCGCCAGACTGGCTTCAGACATCTCCCCGGTACCGGTGATCAATGCCGGCGACGGAGCCAATCAGCATCCCAGCCAGACCCTGCTTGACCTGTTTACCATATACGAAACCCAGAAGCGCCTGGAAGACATCAAGATTGCCTTTGTAGGCGATCTCAAATACGGCCGCACCGTGCACTCCCTGGCCGAGGCGCTGTCTCTGTACAATGCCCGCATCTACCTGGTCTCCCCGGAGTCCCTGGCCATGCCGCAGTACATCCTGGATCACTTAAAAGCCCACAATATTACCTTCTCGGTACATCAGACCATAGAGGAAGTGATCCCTGAGGTGGATATTCTGTACATGACCCGCGTACAGAAAGAGCGCTTTGATGAAACCGAGTATCAGCATCTGCGCTCCAAGTTCATCTTAAGCTCAGACATGCTGGCCGAAGCCAAAGCCAATATGAAGATCCTGCACCCGCTGCCGCGCATAGATGAAATCACGCTGGATGTCGATGCCTCACCTCATGCTTACTACTTCAAGCAGGCTGCCAACGGCGTCTATGCCCGCCAGGCTCTGTTGTCCTTAGTCTTAAACAAGGAGATCTAAAATGACCGATACCAACATTTCCCAGGATAAGCGCTTAGTTGAGGCTATTGCCAACGGTACGGTGATTGATCATATTGCTCCGGGCCAGGCCATGAATATTCTGCGCCTGTTCAAGTTTTTGGGCCGCAGCAAGAAAAACCGCATGACGGTGGGCTTTAATCTGCATTCCAGCACCGGTCAGAGCAAAGACATCATCAAGATTGAAAATGTTACCTTTTCACCCAGTGAAACCGAGCAGCTGGCCATATTAGCTCCCAATGCCACCATCAATCAGATTGCCGACTTCAAGGTAGTAGACAAGTACAAGCTGCGCCTGCCGCCTGAAATCATCGGTGCCTTTGCCTGCCCCAACAGCAACTGCATCACCCATGTGGAAAAGGCCGCCACTTCCCGCTTTAAGATCAGCCGGAAGGAAGACGGTCAGGTCATGATGCGCTGCCACTACTGCGAGCGCGTCTTTGAGCGTGAGGTAGTGCTCAAGAACAACGGCCTGGAGCCCTAAGATTTCTTTTCTCCAAAACAGCACAGGCGGTCTGAGTATCGCCTGTACTTTTTAAAGCCTTTCTATTTGCCGGGGATCACCCTTATTTACCGGGATTCGCCCCGCCCCGCCTGCAGACTAAAGAATTCAGTCCCCTTCAAACACAAAGAGCTCGTCTGCACTGCGGCGCTTGTCATGCAGCTGCACCTTGTCGGGTACGGCCGGATCGGCATAGCCCAGCGCCAGAATGAGCTGAATATGCTCCTCCTCCGGCAGCTGCAGGGCCTGCTGCAGGGCGGTGACCTTAATGGCCCCGATGATGCAGCTGTCAACTCCCTGCTCGGCGGCGGCCAGAGCCATGTGATCTACGGCTATGGCAGCATCGGCCAGGGCAAAATTCTCCCCGTCATATTTGCGCTTCCAGGCCAGGGCATCGAGCGAGCAGACCATAACCGCCAGCGGCGCATTGTAAAGCCAGGCACAGGGGCGGACCTGCTCCAGCCGCTCACCGCTCAGCACATGCAGCCGCAGCGGCTGCAGATTGCAGGCTGAAGGCGCCAGCCGGGCGGCCTGCAGGATGTAATTTAATTTTTCCTCCGCCACCTGCTCCTGCAGAAAAGCCCGGCAGGAGCGGCGCCGGCGCACCAGATCCAAAAATTCCATAAGCCATTCTCTCCTTAAGATTGCTGTCTGTCTGAACATTGAGGCGACAGCTGCAGCTTATTTACCCCGCAAAGGGCACTACATCAGCTACGGCATCGGCCAGGGAGATCGGCTGCTCGTCGTGATCTATGTCGAGCAACTGATATCTGCGGCAGCCCATGCCCAGCTCTTCCATATAGGAAAGCTGACGGTGGCCGTGCCGGCTTTCCATACGCTCCACCAGATCGTGCTTCTGCTCCGGCTTTAAGGCATAGACCAGATCTACTGAGGCCTGATCCACGGCAGTGATGTCCAGAGAGGCCACTATGCCTATATTGGGGGTGACCACCGGGGCGGCAGAGGTGCCCTCACAGTCACAGGAGACGGACATGTTGCGCAGCACATTGACAAAGGTGATGTGCGGTGCAAAGTGATCGACCACGGCCTTGGCCGATTCGGTCATGCGCTCCATGAACTCTTCTTTTCTTATGGCCCACTGTCCCTCGTGATCACCCTGATGAATGGCCTTCTTGCCTATGCGGCCGTCGGCACAGCCTATGCCTATATTCTTCACGGAGCCGCCGAAGCCGCCCTGAATGTGGCCCTTGAAGTGGGTGAGCACAAACATAGAATCGTAATTGACTATATGTCCGCCCATATGCACGCTGTCAAACCACTTGCCGCCCTTAACCGGCAGCGGGACTGTGCCTTCCTCATCCATGATGTCTACCGGGCAGAAATCCCAGCCGTTAATGGCTATGGTCCGGCGGTGCTGCTCGGTGGTATAGCGGTCGCCGTCGTAAAAAGTATTGGTCTCCACTATAGTGGCATCAGGCAGACAGCTTTCCATCAGGCTGCGTACCCAGGGACGCGGGATGATGTTCGGGCCGTGCGGCTCGCCGGTGTGCAGTTTGATGGCAACGCGGCCGGTCAGCGGGCTGCTGACCTTGCTGAAAATGCGCTTTAAGCCTTCTGCTGATAAATCACGGGTGAAGTAAACCACTGCCTCCGCGCCGCTGCGTGCGGCATAAGGAACATAGTGTTCACCATCGGTACCGGGAACTGGTCTTAACTGTGCCATAGAATTTCCTCAAACATGACTGCCCTCCGTCCACTGCAGACAGAGCACAGAACAATTACAACTTTCTTTGCTCAAAATAAATGATAAACCCAAAGCACCCGTTCCCGTAAGCGCAGCCTGGGAGAAAATCTGCCGGCCGGCACTCAGACCGGCTTTGACATCAGCACCAGCGTTTCCACATGCATGGTGTGCGGGAACATATCAAAGCCCTGCACGCCGTCGAGGCGGAAACCGCAGTCAAGCAGCACCTTAAGATCCCTCTTTAAGGCCTTGAGGGAGCAGAAGATAAAGGAGGCCCGGAGGGGACCGCGCAGGCGGCCCAAAGCCCGGCAGTTTTCCTCTCCCAGTCCGGCCCGCGCCGGATCGGCTATGAGCGCGGCAAAGGGCCCGGGATGCAGCCGCAGATACTCGCTCATATCGC
Source organism: uncultured Enterobacterales bacterium (assembly GCA_964424565.1). Lineage (GTDB taxonomy): Bacteria > Pseudomonadota > Gammaproteobacteria > Enterobacterales > Succinivibrionaceae > Avisuccinivibrio. The sequence continues at coordinate 2,347 of CAYRIZ010000009.1, read as the reverse complement.
TGCAGATGAACTCTACATTGTCCATTTGGTTGAGCCTGGCATTGACCATGGCTGCCGTCACCGCCTCAGGCACCACTTCCACCCCGATCACCTTTTTGAAGCTGCGGGCCAGCTGCAGACTCATGGTACCGGCTCCGCAGCACAGATCCAGCGCCTGCTCCCCGCTGCCGCAGTGCTCCACCGCCCGGCGGTAGAGGCTTTCGGCCACCGGATAATTGACCTGCAGAAAGGACAGCGGCCCCACCTCAAAATTAAGGCCGGCAAAATGCCTGAACACCGTGGGACTGCCGCAGATCTGCTCTACCCGCTCCGGCAGCACCTGATTGCCGGGGCGGTCATTAATGCCCAGAAAGGCCGCGCTGATGCCGTGCAGGGCACACATCTCCTCCATCATCACGTAAAAGCCGGGCGGCAGGCTGCAGGCTGTGATCAAAAGCAGCAGGCGCTGCCCGCTGTCTCCCTCGCGCAGCAGCAGATAACGCAGAGCCCCCTCCCGGTGGTACTCATCATAAGGCCGCAGTTTAAGATGCTGGGCACAAATGCACAGATCGGAGCAGACCGCGCCCATCCAGCCCGGCTCCAGCGGGCAGTCATAGACGCTTTCCAAATCGTGGGAGCGTTTTTTGTAAAAGCCGCAGGTGAGCCGGCCCTCATGCAGGGCAAAACGCCTGATGGTCTTAAAGCGGCTGATCGGTCCGGATGAGATTTCAGCAAAAGGCTGCAGCAGCGCGGTATCGGCTCCGGCCTCCTGCAGGGCCTGGGCAATCATGTCCTGCTTGAGCTGATGCTGCAGGGGCAGGGACGCCTGCTGCAGGGTACAGCCGCCGCAGGCGGGAAAATGCCGGCAGAAAGGCTCGGTGCGCTGCGGATGCGGAGAAATTAGTTTAACCAGCCTGGCCGGAGCACGGTTGGAGCCTTTGACAAAAGGCTCTCCCGGCTCCACTTCAGCTGTCTCCCTCGGCAGCAGACCGTCCAGAAAATAAATTTTGTCCTCAAAGGGGGCTATACCCTCGCCCTTATCGCTTAAATGATCGATGGTAACCTGAATTGTGCTGCGCACTTGCTGCTCCAAATGTTATTTTTATATGCAGTCTGCCTCTGCATCCCGCCTGCTAAGCTGATACTAAGTAATACGGTTTTAAGATCACAGTGCTATCTTAGCAAAGTACAAGCTTTTGACGAGCCGGCGGCCGGAGCGGCAGATTAATTTTCGTGAGGGCGGAGACAGACTGCAGAGGAATCTCCCCCGCCCGGCTGCCCGCAGGTCCGTCCTGCCGCCGGTCACTACAGGTTTACATAGGAAAACAAGGAGGCCGCGTCAGTCCTGTACTGCTGCAGGCAGGCGCGGAAAAATAATATGAAACTGTCCAAAACTTTAATCGGCGCCAGCGCCCTGACCCTGGCCTTTACCTTAACTGCCTGCACCACCCCCACCGGCAGGGCAGGGCAGGCCATACACTTTACCGAGGGTATGATCACTGAGGTGGAAGTGATCGATATAGAGAAAAACAAATATGATCCCGCCTCCACCGCCGCCGTAGGAGCTGTAGGTGGTGCTGTAGCCGGCCAGATTATAGGTCATGACACCAAGAGCACCCTGATCGGTGCCGGTATAGGTGCAGTGATCGGCGGAATGGGAGCCAAAATAGCCGACCGCGGCGAGGGCATGCGCCTGACCGTGCAGACTACTGATGGAGGCATGCTGATCCTTGATCAGCCTTATTCCTGTGACTTCATACCAGGAACCTATATTCGCATGCTCAACAGATCAGGCTCCTATCAGGTACAGGTCTATGACGGCACCCGCTACCGTACAGCCGTACAAAGCAGCTCCTCTGAGTGCTCTTTTGAGTAACCCCGCCCCGCTGCCGCGCTGTTGAGGCTGCGGCAATACAGGACCGAGCCGCCGGCCGCTGCCGGCGGATCTGCCACCCCCACTACATAGTCACGGCACTGCTGACCTGGGCTCTGCCCTGCAGGATCGCCGTCCTTCCTCACAGTCAGGGAATTGGCCTGCCACACCTGCAGATGCGCCGCCGGCTCTGCATTCGTAAGACAGCAATATCCCAAGAGAAAAACAAGGGCCTGTCTGCCAAAAGATCCTGTGTCAGGGACACAGGTAAGAATGCGATTTTGTTGATTGCCGGAGCCTGGCTCAAATAGTCAAAGCTGCACGACTGCACGGCATCCTTGAAAACTTGCGGATCATCAAAAGCCAGAAGTGGTGAGTCTCAATGCCCCTGTAGTCCAAAATCGAGAACAGAACCGGCAACTTTTGGAAAAATCCAGATGCCTCCAAGATCGCGCACTGAAAGCATCTAGAATTTTTAAATTTTTTAAAACTACT
>CAYRIZ010000008.1:0-50366 GCA_964424565.1 uncultured Enterobacterales bacterium | reverse complement strand
GCCGGCCCCTCTGGGGACTTTCACCCGTTAGATCGTGCCCATGCCGAGCACACCAAAAAAAAAAAAAACCGCTTCCCTAAAGAAGCGGAAAAGAAAGAATGATAGAAGGAGATTAAAAATGAAAGAAAGAAAACCAAGAGGAAATTGATGGCACCTCAGGCCGCAGCTGTGTCCTTTTTAGAAAGGAATATCATCACCGTCATCTGTATTCCCAGGCGGCTCCACCGGAGGGACAGGGGCTGCTGCCCCTCCGCTCTGGCCAAAAGTCCTGGGCTCCTGCGGCTGTCTGTAGGGGGCGCCGGAAGCGGCGGACTGCGGTCTGCCGCCGAGCATCTGCATGTCATCGGCCACGATTTCGGTGATATAGCGTTTTTGATTTTGTTTGTCCATGTAGGATCTGGTGCGCAGTTTGCCTTCTATATAGAGCTGAGATCCTTTATGTACATACTGAGCTGCCGTCTCTGCCAGCCGGCTCCACAGCACTACCCGGTGCCATTCGGCAAATTCCTGCGGCTCGCCGCTTTCGCTGCGGCGGAACTCATTGGTCACCATGGAAATATTGGCCACTGTATTGCCATTCTGAGTTCTGCGGAGCGTAGGTTCATCCCCCACTGTGCCGACTAAAATGACTTTATTTATACCACGCATATTTAAACCATCCCGTTTGCTTACCACTTAAAATTATACTATAAAAACAATCCGGCATCATCAAAAAACACATAAAAATTCAGCGGCATTTACGGCAGAGTATTTATCGACTGCAAAGCCACGGGCACCGCAGATGAAAAGGTGCATGACTCCCGGGGCAAGGTTGGAAAATCTCACAACTTGCGCCCTGTCTTACAAATTGTACGCCCCTGTTTTAGGCCTTTAACGCTGAATTTAGGCCTGCCTTAAAGAGGTTAATACAAGAACCAAAATGCCTCAGCGGGATCAGGGTCTCTCAGTCATCATTTCCTTTCTGTGCAGCCCGCGGCAGCAGTCCGGCCATGACATAAGCGGCTCAGCTGGGACCGGCAGCCGGCGTACAAGAGTTTTTACTATATCTTTTAAATCCAAAACCGCCCTCAAACCCGCATGGGAATGCGGTTTCCGCCCTTTTCCAGGTGCAAAACACGGTTAAAAAATCGCAGAAATGGTAAATGCCAGTACCACGTGAGATCTACGCAGTCAGGCAGGTGGGATCCTGGGCGTAACAAGTTGTGAAATTTTCCAGAGGGCGGCGGCTGAGCGGGTTGATCCACTGCGGGGGTACAAAAAAACCGCTTCCCTAAAGAAGCGGAAAAAACTGAATGAAGGAGGAAATAAATATGAAAGAAAGAAAACCAAGAGGAAATCGATGGCACCTCAGGCCGCAGCTATGACCTTTTTAGAAAGGAATATCATCATCGTCGTCATCTGCAGCCAGCTGCGGCTCTTTGGGCTCCTGCGGCGGCTGCGGCTGTCTGTAGGCATCGCCTGGTGCTGCCGGGCCGGGACCGGGCTGACCGGCGGGAGCTGCCGGACCAAAGCCGGGCTGACCACCAGGAGCTGCCGGGCCGGGGCCGGGCTGACCGCCGGGAGCTGCCGGACCAAAGCCGGGCTGACCGCCGGGTGCTGCCGGACCAAAGCCAGGCTGACCGCCGGGAGCTGCCCTGCCGCCGCCATAGGTACCGCCGCCGAAGCCGTTGCCATAGGAGGATCCGCCAGTATTGCCGCCGAAACCGCTGCCATAGGAAGAGCCGCCGGCATTGCTGCCAAAACCGCTGCCGTAGGAGGAGCCGCCGGCATTGCTGCCGAAACCGCTGCCGTAGGAAGATCCGCCGGCATTGCTGCCGAAACCGCTGCCGTAGGAAGATCCGCCGGTATTGCTGCCAAAACCGCCGCCGGCTGCAGCCCCCTGCTGATAACCGCCGGGAGCGGCGGACTGCGGCCTGCCGCCGAGCATCTGCATTTCATCGGCCACGATTTCGGTGATATAGCGTTTTTGATTTTGTTTGTCCATGTAGGATCTGGTGCGCAGTTTGCCTTCTATATAGAGCTGAGATCCTTTATGTACATACTGAGCTGCCGTCTCTGCCAGCCGGCTCCACAGCACTACCCGGTGCCATTCGGCAAATTCCTGCGGCTCGCCGCTTTCGCTGCGGCGGAACTCATTGGTCACCATGGAAATATTGGCCACTGTATTGCCATTCTGAGTTCTGCGGAGCGTAGGTTCATCCCCCACTGTGCCGACTAAAATAACCTTATTTATACCACGCATATTTAAACTATCCTAAGATCTTCTGCTCGCTTACTACTTAAAATTATACTATAAAAACAATCCGGCATCATCCAAAAACACATAAAATCAGCGGCATTTACTGCAGAGTATTTTGACTGCAAAGCCACAGGCACCGCAGATGAAACGGTGCGTGACTTTGCTTATAATAGCAAATTGTCTGAAACCGTTTTTTCTTTTCTTCACTACTTTGTACTTTGCAGGCTGTCCGCCCTCAAGACCGCCCGCCCGTCTGCACATCATGGACCATATAGTCATCCGCGGGGCCAAAACCCATAATCTGAAAAATCTGAACATCTCCATCCCGCGCAATAAATTATGCGTCATCACCGGATTGTCCGGCTCCGGCAAATCCTCTCTGGCTTTTGACACTCTTTATGCCGAAGGACAGAGACGCTATGTAGAATCGCTGTCGGCCTATGCCAGACAGTTTCTGCAGCTGATGGACAAACCTGATGTGGAGAGCATAGAGGGCCTGTCCCCAGCCATATCCATAGAGCAGAAATCAACCTCACACAACCCACGTTCCACTGTGGGCACCATTACCGAGATTCACGATTATCTGCGTCTGCTCTGGGCCAGGATAGGTGTGGCCCAGTGTCCTGAACACGGCACCATCCTCAAGGCCCAGACCGTCACGCAAATGGTGGATCAGCTGCTGACGCTGCCTGATGACAGCCGTTATATGATCCTCGCCCCGGTGGTCCGCGGCCGCAAGGGAGAATTTCGGCAGCTGTTTGCTGAACTCTCCCGCGACGGCTATATCCGGGCCCGGGTGGACGGTGAGATCTGCGATGTCAGCGATCCCCCGCCCCTGCAGCTGCAGATCAAACATAATATAGAGGTAGTGGTGGATCGTTTTAAGATCCGCCAGGACCTCAGGCAGCGGCTGGCCGAATCCTTTGAGACTGCATTGAAGCTCTCCGACGGTCTGGCTCTGGCCGTCCCCTTGGGAGAGCACAGTCCTGAGGAAGAGCTGAGCTTCTCCGCCCGCTATGCCTGCCCCATCTGCGGTTACAGCATAGAAGAACTGGAGCCGCGCAATTTCTCCTTCAACAACCCGCACGGGGCCTGCCCGGACTGCGACGGTCTGGGGGTGAAAATGGTTTTCTCCGAGGACAAGATAGTCAATAAAGAAAAATCCATTTTCGAAGGCGCCATAGCCTGGTGGGACAGACGTTCATTTTTCTATTACCGGCAGCTGGAAGCTGTGGCCGCCCATTATCACATCAGTTTGGATCAGCCCTTTCGGGAACTGTCCAGGCGTGAGCAGGAGATCCTGCTGTACGGCTCCACCGAGCCCATCAAAATGGTCTTTGAATCCTATTCAGGCAAAGTCAGGGAAGAGCGCGAAATGCCCTTTGAGGGGGTGATCCCCAATTTCCAGAGGCGGCTGCGCGAGACAGACTCCGAGACGGTGCGCGAGGAGCTGACGCAGTTCATGACTGCCAGGCCCTGCCCCACCTGCCAAGGCAGCAGGCTGAAAAAGGAGTACTGCCATGTGTTCGTAGGCGGGCATTCCCTGCCGGAAATAAATCAGCTCTCCATAGCTGAAGCCTATAAGTTTTTCGATCACCTGGGTTTAAGCGAGCAGGAGCACTCCATAGCCGACCGCATTTTAAAGGAACTCAAAACCAGGCTCAGTTTCCTCATCGATGTAGGTCTGCCCTATCTCAATCTGGCCCGTTCGGCTGAAACCCTCTCCGGCGGTGAGGCACAGCGCATCCGCCTGGCCAGTCAGATCGGCGCCGGGCTGACCGGAGTGATGTATACCCTCGATGAACCCTCCATAGGCCTGCATCAGCGGGACAATCAGCGGCTGCTGAGTGCCCTGTGCCATCTGCGGGATCTGGGCAATACAGTCATAGTGGTGGAACATGATGAAGATGCCATCAGACAGGCTGACTTTGTGCTGGACATAGGTCCCGGGGCCGGCGTCCACGGCGGTGAGGTGGTGGCCGCCGGCACGCCGCAGGACATCATGAACTGCCCGCAGTCCCTGACCGGAGATTACCTGGCCGGCCGCCGCCGCATAGAAATCCCGGGGCAGCGCGTCAAAATACAAAAGGGCAAAATGCTGACCCTGAAAGGATGCCGCGGCAACAATTTGAAAAATATAGATGTCTCCATTCCCTGCGGCTTGTTTGTGGTGGTGACCGGAGTATCAGGCTCAGGCAAGTCTACCCTGATCAACGACACCCTGGTGCGGGTGGCCAGACGCGAGCTCAACGGCGCCTATGCCGTGGATGATCCGGCTCCTTACCGCTCCATAGCCGGACTGAAGAACTTTGATAAATTAATCTGCATAGATCAAAGCCCCATAGGGCGCACCCCGCGCTCCAATCCGGCTACTTATGCCGGACTGTTTCAGGCCGTGCGCGATCTGTTTGCCCAAACCCCGGAAGCCCGGGCCCGCGGCTACAATGCCGGGCGTTTTTCCTTTAATGTCAAGGGCGGACGCTGCGAAGCCTGCCAGGGCGACGGCACCATCAGGGTAGCCATGCATTTCCTGCCGGATATATATGTGCAGTGCGAAGCCTGCGGCGGCCGGCGCTACAACCGCGAAACCCTGGAGGTGACCTACAAGGGCAAAAATATCTCTGATGTGCTCAACATGACCATAGAAGAAGCTCTGCACTTCTTTGCAGCCGTGCCGCAGATAGCCCGCAAACTGCAGACCATCATGGATGTGGGACTGTCCTACATCACCCTGGGGCAGGCGGCCACCACCTTCTCCGGCGGTGAGGCCCAGCGCATCAAGCTGGCCCGGGAGTTATCGCGCCGCTCCACCGGACGCACTTTGTACGTGCTCGATGAGCCCACCACCGGCCTGCATTTTCATGACATCAAACAGCTGCTGAGTGTACTGCTGCGGCTGCGCGATGAAGGCAATACCATAGTAGTGATCGAGCATAATCTTGATGTCATCAAATGCGCCGATCACATCATAGACCTGGGCCCGGAAGGCGGTGACGGCGGCGGACAGGTAATAGCCACCGGCACTCCCGAGGAAGTGGCTGCATGCGACTCTTCCTTTACCGGACAATTTCTCAAACCCATTATCAGGCGGGGCTGGTAATCCCCTGCCCACCGCTTGAAAAGGAGCTTTATATGTACGATCTGACTGACAGCGAACACGATGCAGTAACCAGGCTCAATGCCGAGTACCGCAAGTCTTTTTTCCTCAACAAATTCGCCGAGCATGGCGTGCTCTGCCTGCTGGCTGATGAAGATGGTCCCTTTATGCTGGCCGACAGTGAAGAAGATGATGAAGGAGGCAAATCCTGCCTGCTGCCGGTATGGCCGCATGAGCGTTTTGCCGCCGATTTTGCCGCGGCCGAAAATTTAAGCACCATGCAGGTCAAGGAAGTCACCGCCGCCTTGTTCCAGGAAAGCTGGCTGCCCGTGCTGCATGCCAACGGCATTATGCTGGCCCTGCTGCCTTTAAGCGGTGACAGCGATTTCTGCGTCATCGATCCCGAGGAACTTACAGCCTAAAAAGCCGGCCCGGATCCCGCGGCAGGAAGGCAAAAAAAGCGCCGCCGGGGCGCTTTCCTTGACAGAGGCGGCAGACTGCAGCATACCGCCTGCTGAAATCTCTTATTCCTGATAAACCGGCAGCCCGCGGGCCCGGCGCTTGGCATCAAAGCGATCCTTGTACCAAATCTGCCAGGAATTGACCAAATTCTGCCACAGCACATAGCAGCCGGGGGCTATGGCCGCTGCCGGTGACAGATAAGTGCAGCAGACCCAGACGCCAAAGACCATGTTCTTCTGGCCCAGTCCCTGACCGGCACTGATGCGCTGATGCTCAAAATTACCGATCAGCTTGCCCATGCCGAACTGTATGGCGCAGGCAAAGAGACCTACACCGGCCAGAAGCCACAATGTGGTGGCGCTCTCGCCGCAGTTGACTATATTGGACATGGACTTGGCCGACACGCTGACCAGGGTAATGGCCCAGAGATAAAAACCCAGATCCTTGCTCTTGGTGGCAATGATGTAATGCAGCGGCCGGCAGGTATAACGCAGCACAAAGGCGCAGATGAGCGGCAGCATCAGCATGGGGAAGATGCGGCTGGACACGGCATAGAAATTTTCTGCAAAATTATCCAGTCCCTGACCATTGCTCTGCAGCATGGGAAAGATTATGGGTATGGATATGGCGGCAGTAACATTGGACAGCAGCGTATAGGTGGTAAGCGCGCTTTCATTGCCGCCCAGCTTGCCGGTAATGACCGAGGCGGCTGCGGCGGTAGGACAGATCAGGCAGGCGATCAAACCGTCGATCAGGGCATTGTCGGCAGAACCGGTATAAATAAGATACAGTGCCAGCACCAGCGAGCCGCCGGCCTGAATCAGCAGCAAATACCAGTGCCAGTGATGCGGGCGCATCTGATGCGGATCGATCTTGCAGAAGGCAATAAAGAGCATGATGAAGATCAGCGCCTGCACCCCGTGATCCATCCACCAGTGGCCGGCCGGGCGCAGAGGATCCAGGAAACGCAGATAATGGAAGGCGAAATAAACAATAATGCCGGTGCAGATTGCAACCGGCAATGCATTGATCCGCATATAGCGGACTAACTGATAATGTGTCATGTTTTCCCTGCAGAATTAACCCTTCAACTGCTGCGGCGAATCTTAGTCAAGTGATCAGATCTTGTAAAGTATGCTCCCGTTTTATGCACAAAAAAAGTTCTCACCACCCATAAAGCAGCAAATTTCACTACTGCAGTGCAAACAGTTCCTGCAGCTTAAAAGTTTCAATCAGCCGCAGGGCACTTTCAGGAGTGCCCTGTAACACCAGCCGCCGCCCGGGTCTGGCTTTGGCCCACTGTACCAAAAAGGCAATTCCGGCTGAATCTATGGCACTGACCTTACTCAGAGAAACAGCGTCCTGGACAAAAAGCCGGCTGCGCTGCTCCCAGAGGTCAGGCACGGTTTTCACCGTCATGGCGCCCTGCATTTCCTGCATTATTCAGCCTCACTCAGGGCGGCCCCGGCATTGCTGCCGGCATTATGCTTTTCCAGCAGGGCAGTGACGGCGGCCACACCCCGCTCGCGGATCATAGGCCCCAGCTCGGACTGCTTGGCAGAAAGCATGGAAATATTCTCAGCCACCATGTCCCAGGCCTTCCACTCCCCGGTTCTTGTGTTTTTGCGCAGCCTGAACACCAGCTCCAAATCCTGTTTGCCTTTTTCGCGTATTAAGAATTTGATGGACACATTTTTCTCCTCAGGTCCCACCTGCTGATAAGGCGGGCTGACCAGCTCCTGCTGATCGTACTTGCCCAGAGCGGCGGCATAGGAGGAAGCCACATACTCCCCAAAAGCGGCGGTAAAGGCTGCACGCTCCTCTTTGGAAGCATCTTTATAACTATTGCCCATCACCTTGTAGGCGGCATAGGCCGTGTCCACATAGGGCATCAAATGGGTGCGCACCAGCTCACGCCTGAAGGAGGCATCATTCTTCACGCGGTCGGAGTTCTGCCTGATTTCCGCAAAAGTCTGATCTGCCACCGTGATCAGCATTTTGTAGGGATCCTTCATATCCACTTCGGCGGCCAGGGCTGAGAAGCAGGTGCACAGGCACAGCAGGGCTGCGGCAAAAAATTTCCTAAACATTAATTACCCTCCTCAGACGCAGAGTCTGACACAGATGAGTTGTACAAAAACTTGGCTATTAGATCCTCCAGCACCACAGCCGAGGCCGTATCGTGTATATAGTCCCCGTCCTTGAGATATTCAGTGCCCAGCTCTTCATCATAAAAGCCGGGAGTGATGCCTATATACTGTTCGCCTATAATGCCGGCCGTCAGTATGGAGGCCCGGGATTCCTCTGAAATCTGGTTGTACTGACTGTAAATGGACATGTCCACCACCGGCACCAGATCTTCACTGTCCAGGTGTATGCCCTCGACGCGGCCTACCACCACACCGCCTATGCGTACCGGGGCGCGCAGCTTGAGGGAGCCTATATTGTCAAATTTGGCATGCACAGTGTAACTGTTGGCGCTGTCGTCCAGGACCAGGCCGGCCACTTTGAGGGCCATTACCACCGCCGCCAGGATGCCGGCGGTCATAAACAGTCCAACCAAAAACTCAATCCTGCTAAATTTCATAATTAAACCCTAAAACATTAAAGCGGTAAGCACAAAATCCAAACCCAGTACGGCCAGCGAGGACTGCACCACTGTAGCGGTGGTGGCAGCACTGATGCCCGAGGAAGTCGGGCGGCAGTCATAGCCGTTGAACAGGGCAATCCAGGTACAGGCCACGGCAAAGACCAGCGCCTTGACCAGCATGCAGCCTATGTCATCGATCAGATCCACACTGCTCTGCATGCCTGACCAGTAAATGCCGTCATCCAGGCCCAGCCAGTCCACTCCCACCAGTTTGCCGCCGTAGATGCCTACCAGGCAGAACAGTATGGAAAGCAGAGGCATGGAAATAAAGCCGGCCCAGAAACGCGGCGAGATGATGCGCCGCAGCGGATCCACAGCCATCATCTCCATGGAGGAGAGCTGTTCTGAGGCCTTGAGCTGACCTATTTCAGCCGTCAGGGCCGAACCGGCGCGGCCGGCGTAGAGCAGGGCGGTCACCACCGGACCCAGCTCCCTGATTATAGCCAGGGCCACCAGGGGTCCCAGCGAGCCGGTGGCCATGAAGTCCTTGAGGATATTAAAGCCCTGCAGACCCAGGACCATACCTATAAACAGTCCGGATACTATGATGATGATCACCGACTGCACGCCTATGAAGTAGATCTGGGCTATAAGAAGCGGAAAATGTTTTCTGAAATCAGGCCTGCCCACCAGAGCATGATAAAGCATGATGGACGAACGCCCCAGCGCGCAGATCTTCTGCAGACCGTAGCGTCCCAGCGAGCCCACCGTGGAATAAAACATTACAAATCCTCCAGATAAGGCACATCAGCCTGCAGATTAAAGGCATAAGGGCCGTCATAGTCGCCCTGAATAAACTGCTGCACCCGGGGGTCGGTACTGCTGCGCACCTGCTCGGGCGTGCCCGAGCCTATCACATGACCGTCGGCCAGAATATAGACCATGTGGGCTATACTCATGACCTCAGCCACATCATGGGTCACGATCATGGAAGTGATGCCCAGAGAGCGGTTTAAATCTGCTATCAGCTTGACCAGCACGCCCATGGTTATGGGATCCTGACCGACAAAAGGCTCATCGTACATGATGAGATCGGGATCCAGGGCTATGGATCGGGCCAGCGCGGCCCGGCGGGCCATGCCGCCGGAAAGTTCATTGGGGGAAAAATCAGCCGCCGCCCGCAGGCCCACGGCCTCCAGCTTCATCAGGACCAAATCACGGATGAGGACCTCAGGCAGGCGGGTATGCTCGCGCAGCGGAAAGGCCACATTTTCAAACACGCTGAGATCGGTAAACAAGGCGCCGCTTTGAAAAAGCATGCTCATGCGCTTGCGCAGTTCATAAAGCTCACTGCGCTTTAACTGATGCACATTGATGCCGTCAAACAGTATGCTGCCGCGATCCGGCCGCAGCTGAGCGCCAATCAGCCGCAGCAGTGTGGTTTTGCCCGTACCGGACGGACCCAGAATAGCCGTGATTTTGCCGCGCGGTATGGTCAGACTCAGATCCTGATAAATCTGTCTGCCGCCGTAGGAAAAATCCACGTGATTTACTGCAATTAAATTCTCTTGCTCTGCCACTGTGTTTATGTTTCCGTTTGTGGAAAACCAGAAGATAAGACTGATTGTACCGCATGACCCTGCCGCTGCCGGCCGGTTTTGTCAGCTGCGGCACAAAGAGGCATGAATCAGAGAGAAACAGGCCTTACCCTGTATCCTGCAGCCCATTGTACACATTTTTGTCAGCCCCCGCCGCGCGCGATCCCGCCTGCCGCCCGGGCCGGCGGCAAAATTTTCGCCTGCAAATACACTTTTATCCTCTCTGCAGGTAAACTGCAGCAGCCGCGGGCCTGATGTGATTTAGTCCTAATTTTGCCGGAGACTGAGAGTTTCAAGCAAAAAGTGTGCCTGCAGCTTTGTTATAATGAACCTGCTGATAAATGAGAGGAAGCAGATGAATCAGGAAAAATGTCTGGCTGCAGGGATACGCGTGCTGCGTGAGGAAGCACAGGCCCTGCTGGATTTAATCCCGGAACTGGGCAGTAATTTTGTCACCGCCTGTCAGCTGATTTTAAGCTGCAAGGGCAAGGTGATTCTCACCGGTGTGGGCAAATCAGGCCATGTGGCCACCAAAATAGCTTCATCATTTGCCAGCACCGGCACTCAGTCCTTTTTCGTACAGGCCGGAGAAGCGGCCCACGGCGATCTGGGCATGATCGGTCCTGATGATGTGGTCATAGCCGTATCCAATTCAGGAGAAGGCAATGAACTCAAGGTCATCATCCCCATATTAAAGCGCCGCAGCATTCCGCTTATTGCCATATGCGGCTCCAAAAACTCCTCTCTGGCCAGGGAAGCCGACGTCTTCCTCTCTGCCCATGTGGAGCATGAGGCCTGCCCGCTCAATCTGGCGCCCACCAATTCCACCACTGCAGAGCTGGCCATAGGCGACGCCCTGATGGTAGCCCTGATCGAAGCCCGCGGATTTACCCGTGACGATTTTGCCCTCTCCCATCCCGGCGGGGCCCTGGGAAGACGGCTGCTGATCCACTGTGACGATTTGATGCATCAGGGCAGCGAAATGCCGGTGGTCCCCATTGACGCCACCATAGAGCAGACCCTGATTGTCATGACTGAAAAAGGTCTGGGCATGGTGGGCGTGCTCAATCATGACGGCACCTTGGCCGGCATCTACACCGACGGCGATCTGCGCCGCACTCTGCGCCATGAGATCTCCATTAAGGAGCCCATAGCCAAGGTCATGACCCCCGACTGCTTTACCATAGGGACCCATACTCTGGCCGCCCGGGCGCTGGCTTTGATGCAGGAGAAGAAGATCAACGGCATGTTTGTGGTGGACGCAGACCACCGCCCGCTGGGGGCCTTCAACATGCATGATCTGCTGCGCGCCGGCATCATTTAACCCTCTGACACAACAAACCCAAGGCATAAGGAAGGAAAGATATGCATTACGCAACCTGCTGGGGCATGATAGAAGACAGCCTGTTTGACAGGCTCAAGGCAATCAGGCTGGTTTCCCTTGATGTGGACGGCACTCTCTCCGACGGCGGTCTTTACTACGACAACAGCGGTCTGGAGCTGAAGAAATTCAGCACCAGGGACGGTCTGGGCATAGCGCAGCTGCAGCGCAGCGGCGTGCAGTGCGTGATCATCACCGGCCGCAAATCCGTGATAGTGGAGAAGCGTGCCGCCGAGCTGAAAATCTCCCGCGCCCTGCAGGGGGTGGAGGACAAGATGCAGGCTCTGCAGGGTCTGATGGCGGAGTTTGGCTTTACCCGGGAACAGGTCATGGCTGTGGGCGATGACTGCAATGATTTGCCGCAGTTTGCCGCCGCCGGCATCAGCGTCTGCCCGGCAGACGCCCACCCTTATATACGCAGCAGCGCTGATCTGATCCTGACGCAGAAAGGCGGCCACGGGGCGGTGCGGGAAATTTGTGATTTGATCATGATGGCTCAGGGCACCATGAGCCTGGCAGGAAAGATGCTGTAATGGGTGTAACACTTCGTTCCTTCATTCTGGCCTTCCTGATGGTGACGGCCGCGGCTTTTCTTTACCGCCTCTCGGGTATGCAGAGCGGTCCCTCCAATGAGGAACTGCTGCAGCATTACCCTACCTTTACGGCTGTACACATCAGCGGCGACAATTACGATGCCGACGGCAGGCTCAGACATCATGTGGAAGCGGACGAGGCGGTTTACTACAAAAACCGGGACCTGCTGACTATGAGCAAGCCGCGCGGCATTTATTACTCCTATCCGGCAGAAGGCACTGAACAGTGGTACCTCTCTGCCGACAGCGGCTCTCTGGTGCTCAATCAGGAAGCCGAGCTGAGCGGCCATGTCCTGCTGCAGCCGCTGTTCCCGGACAGCCCCATAACCAGGGCTGAGACTTCCTATCTGCATTTTGATGTGCAGCAGAATCTCATCACCACCGACGAGAAGATCACTATCAGCGGTCCCAATTTTGCAAATGAGGGCACAGGGCTGAAGGCTGATTTGACAAACAGACTGGTAACTATAGGGAATCCGCATGCGCGTTATGAATTTGATTAAGGGGACTGCCGCAGCTGCAGTCCTGACGGCTGGTTTAATCACTTCCGCCGCAGCCGGCAGCGATGATTACTCGCAGCCCATTAATGTGGTTTCAGAAGAGCAGCTGGCTGATTTAAAGGCCAACAAGATCATCTTCTCCGGCAATGTGGTAGCCACGCAGGGCACCATGCGCATCAATGCCGACAAGGTGGAAATCACCCGTGACAGCTCAGGCAGGCTCGAAAGCGTCATAGCCTACGGCCATCCGGTCACCTTTGAGCAGGTGCTGGACAACGGCAGGCCCATACACAGCAGATCATCGAGCATCAGCTATCTGCCCCGGCAAAGTCTGGTGGTGCTGCAGGGCAAGGCCACCATATGGCAGGATGAAAGCTCCATGAGCGGTGAGTATATTGAATACAATATACAAACCCAGAAGATGAAGGCCAACAATGCCTCCAGCCGGGGCGGCCGGGTCTCCAGCACCTTTGTGCCGGCAGAATTCAAGTCCGATCAAAAGTAAGGCGCCCCTGCCGGCCGGACAGCACCGGGCGGCAGGACCAACCCAGGGAGCGGCAGATTGCATATGAATGAGCTTCAGGCCATCAAACTGCATAAAACCTATAAAAAACGCGTAGTAGTCAATGATGTCAGCCTCAGTGTGCAGAGCGGCAGCATCATAGGTCTGCTCGGCCCCAATGGTGCCGGCAAAACCACCTCCTTTTACATGATTGTGGGCATTATCTCCACTGAAGGAGGACAGGTACTGCTCAACGGGCAGGACATTACCAATCTGCCCATGCACATGCGCGCCCGCGCCGGCCTGGGCTACCTGCCGCAGGAAAATTCCATCTTCCGCAAATTAAGCGTGGAGGACAATATCAAGGGAGTAATAGAGCTCATTCCCGATCTCAGCCGCGGAGAGCGGCAGCAGCGTGTGGATGAGCTGCTCGAGGAATTTTCCATTACCCGCCTGCGCCGCAGCATAGGCATGAGCCTGTCCGGCGGTGAAAGACGCCGGGTGGAGATCGCCCGGGCCCTGGCGGCCAATCCCAAATTTATCCTGCTCGATGAGCCTTTTGCCGGAGTGGATCCGATCTCAGTCTCCGAAATCAAGGAAATCATCATGCATTTGAAGGAGCGCGGCATAGGAGTGCTCATCACCGATCACAATGTGCGCGAGACCCTGGATGTATGCGAAAAAGCCTACATAGTCAATGAAGGCGAAATCATTGCCCAGGGTACCGCCCAGGAAGTACTGGCTGACGAAAAAGTACAGAGTGTCTATCTGGGCAGCGGCTTTTCCTTATAACAAGTATTCAGAAAAAACCGCATTCTGCCGCAACAGCATCAGGCGGCACAGTTACCCGCCCCCGCTCTGCCGGAGAGGGTACTGAAAAAATTTAGAGGGAATACACTTGCCGGAACTTAGAAACACCTTGCAGCTCCGCACGGCCCAGACTCAGACTCTGTCTCTGACGCCGCAGCTGCAGCAGGCTATCCGCATGCTTCAGCTCACCACCACAGAGGTCAGAATGGAAATTGCCCGGATGCTGGAGCAAAATCCCATGCTGGAGGAAGTGGAAGATGCATTTCAGGACAATATACAGTCTCTGGATGCCATGATTGACGATTCTCGGGCTGATCAGACGGTATATGATCCCTTTGACAATGATAATTCCGCCTCGCCGGCGGATATTTCCCTGGACAGCACCGTCTATTTGTCCGCAGACGACAATCAGGCCAGTGATGCCCTTTCCTCCATTAATCAGGCAGGAGAGCTCACGCCGCCGCAGGAGGATCTGTCTTCAGGCTTTGATCACTTCACCGGCACTGCCGACAAGGTACACAGACAAGGCAGCGATGCCGACAGCTTCTATGAAGGACAGACCACCACCTCGCTGCGGGATTATCTGACCTGGCAGCTGGACTGCTCCCCGCTGACCGGAGCCGATCGCGCCGCCGCCGAAGCCATAATCGATGCCATAGCCGACAACGGCTATCTGACGGAAACCCTGGAAGATCTGCATCAGTCCCTGCTGCCGGAGTGGCCAGAGCTGACCGTGGAGGACTTAGCTGCCGTACTCAAGCTGATTCAGCATTACGATCCTCCCGGGGTAGGCTCGCGCAGTGTACCTGAATACCTGCTCATACAGCTCAATGAACTGCCGCCGTCCACTCCCAATCTCAATCTGGCGCGCCGCATACTGACCAATTATCTGCCTGAGCTGACCCGCCGTGATTTCCGGGTGCTGTGCCAGCGGCTGGGCATCAAGGAGGAGGTTCTCTCCCAAACCCTGGCGCTGATCACTTCCTTAAGTCAGCGCCCGGTGCAGAGCCTGGGGGAGGAGCAGGCCGACTTCATCATTCCTGATGTACTGGTCTGCAAGGATCAGCATGGGGAGTTTCAGGTGATCCTCAATCCGGCCAATACCCTGCCGCATCTGGGGATCAACAAACATTACGCGGCCCTGCTCAAAAAGCTGACCGATGAACATGACCGGGCTTATCTGCAGAGCTCCAGACAGGAGGCGGCCTACTTCATCAAGGCGCTGGACAACCGCAGCTCCACCGTACTGACCGTAGCCCGCTGCATCATGCGCCGGCAGCGCGATTTTCTGCTGATAGGCGAGAGCGCCATGCATCCTCTGATCTTAAACGACATAGCAGAAGAGGTAGGACTGCATGAGTCCACAGTCTCGCGCGCCACCACCGGCAAATATATACAGACGCCGCGCGGCACCTACGAGCTCAAATACTTTTTCTCCAGCTATGTGGATACGGCTGACGGACAGGCGGCCTCGGCCACGGCCATACGCGCGGTGATAAAAGATCTGATCTCTGAGGAAAACCCGCGCCATCCGCTGTCCGATGCCGCCTTGTGCAGCAAACTGCAGGAGCTGGGTTACAAGGTAGCCCGCCGCACTGTGGCCAAATACCGCGAGGCCATGGGGCTGGCCTCCTCCTCACAGCGCAAACGCCTGGTATAAACAGGCCGGCCGGCGGCCTGCTGCCGGCTGTCTGCAGACAAACTGGCACCCGATAACCCAGGTTTAAAAAAATTTCTGAGAGCTGTATCGCGCTTTGCAGCAAAATTTGCGCTGCTGGATCTTTTTGTAACCTGGACGCACCATTTTAGTACACAACCCACTGCGGAATATACAGGCAAAAGCGGCTTTAGCGCTTGTATTTTCAGGCAATATCAACCTTTAATCCCCTGTTTCACTGTTTTGGTGCAGCACCAAATAAACACAAAATCAGCTTTATTTGCGCTCTTGTGCAAGTATACTGACATCAGATCCATTTTGAGGCACGCCTCAATGCATTAGAGGGATGAATATTTCTAATGATTAAGCTTGAACATGTAAATAAGTTTTTTGGCGACCTGCATGTGCTGAAGGATGTAAATCTGCACGTTAAGGAAGGTGAGAAGATGGTCATCATCGGACCTTCCGGTTCAGGTAAATCCACCACTGTGCGCTGCATGAACTATCTGGAAGTGCCCACCTCCGGCAAAGTAATAATTGACGGCGAGGAGATGACACAGCGCAACCACATCAAGGTGGTCCGCCGTACCACCTCCATGGTTTTCCAGCAGTTCAACCTCTACCCGCATTTGGACGTCATGCGCAATCTGACTTTGGCTCCGACCAAGCTGCACGGCGTTTCCATCAAAGAGGCTGAGGAAACAGCCATGCACTACCTGAGTGTGGTAGGTCTGACTGAGAAAGCCCATGTTTACCCCACCACCCTGTCCGGCGGTCAGCAGCAGCGTATAGCCATAGCCCGCGCTCTGTGTGCCAAGACCAAGATTATTTTATTTGATGAGCCCACCTCGGCACTCGATCCTGAAACCATACAGGAAGTACTGGACGTAATGGTGAAGCTGGCCGCTGAATCCAACATCACCATGGTGATCGTGACCCATGAAATGGGTTTTGCCAGGGAAGTGGCAGACCGCATAGTCTTCATGGAAGACGGCATGGTCATAGAACAGGGTACCCCGGATCACTTCTTCAACCACTCTGACAATGAGCGTGTCCAGCAGTTCCTGGGCAAAATTTTAAGACACTGATAAAGGAGACTGACAATGACTAAGTTTTCCAAGAATGCTTTTGCTGTTTTGTGCGCCGCCGTGTTTGCCGCCTGCACCAGCACTGCTGCCTTTGCTGCCGGTGAAATCGATGCCATCAAGGACAGAGGCTACCTCAAGGTAGGCGTCAAGAATGACGTGGTCGGCTTCAGCTTCCAGGACCCGCTCTCCGGTGAATACACCGGCTATGAAGATACTCTGGCCGAAATGATTGCCGAAACCCTGGGCGTTGACGTGGAGTTTACCGCCGTGACTGCCGCCACCCGCGGCGAGCTGCTGGATTCAGGCGATCTGGATGTGGCCATGGCCACCTTCACCATTACTCCCGAGCGCATCAAGCACTGGGACTTCAGTGAGGCCTACTACACCGATTACGTGTCAGTACTGGTGGAAAGCAAGAGCAATATCAACACCCTGGCTGACCTGAAGGGCGCCAAGGTGGGTGTCTCCTCCGGCTCCACTTCCGCCATGGCCCTGACCCGCGCCATGATCGAGGCCGGCCTGATCGACGGCACCGACTTTGATGAGAAGAGCTTCAATCCTGCCACCTGGACTGAGGGCATCAGCTTCCAGCAGTATGACAACTACCCCACCATTTCCACCGCTTTGAGCGCCGGTGAGGTGCAGGCCTTCTGCGTGGACAAGTCCATTCTCAACATCTATCAGACCAAGAGCAGAAACTTCGTGGCCGACGCCCGCTTTGCTCCGCAGGAGTACGGTGCAGCCACCAAGCAGGGCTCCGAGCTGAGCGCCTACATCAATGATCTGATCAAGGCCTGGAAGGCAGACGGCACCCTGGACAAGTTAATCAAAGAAAACAACCTGGATTAAGCTGTTAAAGAAGGCAGGCGCAGATCCCGCGCCTGTCTTCAGTCAAGTTAAATCAATGCACAGGATTCTCTGTTAATGGAAACCCTATTTTCCCTGGACGCCTGGGCCAAGGTCTGGCTGTTTAAGTCAACTTTTGTCCTGGGTTTCCTGACCACTCTGGAGACCGCGCTCTTTGCCGTGCTGCTCTCGCTGTTTCTGGGCCTCATCTTCGGTCTGATGTCCACCAGCGGCCGCCGGCCTCTTACTGCTGTTGCGCGCGTCTATGTTGAATTTATTCAGAATACTCCGTTGCTGCTGCAGATCTGCTTCCTGTACTACGCCATGTCGTTCTCCGGTCACAGCATCAGCATCATAGCCTCAGGCATCATATCCATAGGTGTGTATCACGGCGCCTACATGTCTGAAGTGATCAGAGCCGGCATTCAGTCCATACCGCGCGGACAGTTTGAAGCCTCATCCTCACAGGGCTTCAACTACATCGGCACCATGTACTACATCATCCTGCCGCAGAGCATCAAGATCATCCTCCCGCCCATGGTCAATCAGGTGGTCAATTTGATTAAGAACACCTCCTGCCTCTATATCATTGGCGGCTCGGATCTGATTTCCATCACCTACAGCTTCGTCACCGGCTCCAACACCGGCGGTGCCCATGGAGCAGCCTATTTGGTTTCCGGTCTGCTGTTCTTCTGCATCTGCTTCCCGCTGTCCATACTGGCCAGCACCTGGGAGAACAATCTGAAGAAGCGTGAGCGTATGACCGTCAACAAAGCCAAAGCCCAGAAAGTTAAAGCCCAGGAGGATCTCTAAATGGAAGAATGGTCAGCCAGCTTTGACATGCTGAGCAACAGCGCCATACTTATCTATATCTTAAAAGGCGTTCTGTTTACCGTTATTATTTCCACCATCGCGGTGATCATCGGTCTGGTATTCGGCTCCGTGCTGGCTCTGGTCCGCAATTACTGCCACAGCCCCAAGTACCGTATTTTCCGCTATGCAGCCATAGCCTATATTGAGGTCTTCCGCAATACTCCGCTGCTGCTGTGGATCTTCATCTGCGTGGTGTTCTGCCCGGTACCCGATCTTTTCGCCCGCCGGATGTTTGGTCTGACCACGGTGGAAACCACCCTGCTGTTCAAGGCCTCCATAGCTCTGATCCTGTTCACCTCCTCGGTGATTGCCGAGATCGTGCGCGGCGGTTTGAACTCAGTACCGGCCGGTCAGTTTGAAGCCGCCCACTCCCAGGGCTTCAACACCGTGCAGACCATGGTCTACATTATACTGCCGCAGGCCTACCGCAATGTGGTGCCTACCCTGCTCAGCCAGGTGATCACCACCATCAAGGACTCCTCATATCTTGCCAACGTGGCAACTATAGAGCTGATGTCCCGCGTGCGTCAGATTTTGAGTACTGCCAATCTCTACAACGGCACCGGCAACATCAACGTCTCCGACGTGTTCGTCCTGTACGGCTGCGCCGCTGCCATATACTTCATCATCAACTTTGCACTGTCCCTGGTAGTCAGACACATGCAGGCCCGCCGCAAGGCAGCCGCTTCCGCCTACCGCACAGCAGTAGCCAAGGCCTGATAAGCCCCTTTCCCCCGCCGTCAGCAGCTGAGCTGACGGCATCTTTGTGATCTGTATGGCAACCCTCTGCCAAAATTAAGCCTGAATCTGAACATTAAGCAGTAAAGCAGTTAAACTATTGCTCACTGAGCTGACCTGAGATCAGACTTTTTACGGCATTTTTTTCAAAAACATGAGAGGAGGGAGCGTCTGCCGGACACTTCTGCCGCAGCGCTCAAATCTGATGAGCAGTCATTATGTAATCACTATTTCCAGACAATTTGCCAGCCTGGGCCGTACCATAGCCAAGGAAATGGCCAAGCGCCTGAACATCGATTTTATGGATCGCGATATAGTGGCCGAAACAGCCAAACGCATGGGACTTTCCATACAAAGCGTCAGCGCCCATGATGAGACTGTGGACAAGGGCAACTTCTTCATGCGCCACGCTTATCTCTTCCACATGGATGTCTATGATCTCAACCGGGAAATCTATGAGGTGCAGAAAAGCGTGATTCAGGACTTTGCATCCAAAAAATCCTGCATCATTGTGGGCCGCTGTGCCGATGCCGTGCTCGCCGACATGGATAATGTGCTCAATATCTACGTCTATGCGCCCTTTGAAAAACGCTACCAGAACTGCATCAACGAGCTGATGATGGATCCCAAGACGGCAGCCGATACCATACGCCGGGTGGATCAGGCCCGCAGTGAGTACCGCCGCACCTTTGAGCCGGAAGCAGCCGATTCCGAGCTTACCCACCGCCACGTCATGATCGACAGCAGCAAATTCTCCATCAGCGACTGCGCCGACATCCTGTGCCTGTGTGCCAAACGCTCCCTGAAGATGGATTAAATCCCCCCCCTGACCGGCTCAGGCCGGTCTTATTATCACCCCGGTATCTGCTGCCGGGGTTGTGCTATTTCCGCCCTTTTTGGCCCGATCAGGCCTGCTTTTCAGGAATTTTTTGCAATAAATTGATGCAGGTCCGGTAATTTGTACACAAATCTACTATTATGGTTATGCAGACATTTGTTGAATCTAAGATATCCGTCTTCAGTGCGGATTAAGGATGATATTATGCAATTGACTATTCAGGGAATCGGCATAAAAGTCACTGACGCCTTAAACGATTTCGTCACTGACAAATTCAAGAAACTTGACCGTAAGGCCGATCTGGTGAACTCCATCGCCATCACCTTGACCGTGGATAAACAGGATCAAATTGCCAAAGCAGATATCGATGTCAAGGGCAACAATCTGCACACTGAAGCCAGCGACAGTGATATGTATGCGGCCATAGACGCTCTGCTTGACAAGGTAGACCGCTTAATCGTCAAGAATAAGGAAAAGGTAAAGCAGGGATAACAGCTCATCTCTGACTTTGCCGGGCCCTGCTTATGTGCAGGGCTTTTTAATGACCTTCCCGCAGCATGTACAGCGACTTTACCATTCTGCCTCCCACCATCATCCTGGCCCCCTTGGTCTGCTTTAGTAAAAAAAGGCTGTTTGAAGAACTGTCCGAAGGGGCGGCGGCCGTACTGGAACGCTCCCCGCATGAAATCATCAGGGCGCTTTATGCCCGGGAAATGGCCGGCTCCACCGTGATAGCAGAAGGCACGGCCATACCGCATGCCATGGTGGAGGGCCGCCTGCCGGCCCTGTCCATATTCTGCCTGATGGACAAGAAAATCCCCTTTCACACCATAGACAGCGATCCGCTGGAAGTGGATATTGCCTTTTCCTTTTATTTTTCCCCCGATGCCAACATAGAAGAGCTGCAGCTGATGCTGGCCCACCTGGCGGAAATCTTTGACAGCAGAGATCTGCGCGCCTCCCTGCGCCGCTCCCATCACGATGAAAGCAAAATCCTGCAGCTGCTGCACAAAATAGATCATCTGCTGCTCCGCAAGCTCAATCTGGAGACAGAGGAACAATCAGATCTGCCGCAGGCTCAGGAATAAGGCAGCGATCCTACCTTTAAGATCCAACCGGCTCGCTGCGGCTGCCGGTCACCAGCAGACTGACATCATGTTTGAGCAGCAGCTCCTGCACTGACTGCGGCGGCGGGGCATCGGTGATCAGCACATCGGCAGAGGAGATATGTCCCAGGCGCACGGAAGCGGCAGCACTGAATTTGCTGTGATCGCAGGCCAGGATAAAACGACGGGAATTTTTGATCATGCAGCGGGCAGCCATGACCTCGGTGAGATTGAAGTCCAGCAGACTGCCGTCCTCCTCTACTGCTCCTATGGAGGTGATCACATAATCGGCGCGAAACTCACTGAGATCTGCTATGGTTTTGGGGCCTTCTATGCCGCCGTTGGCAGAGCGGATGGTCCCTGAAGGCAGCAGTACCTCTATATCCTTGTTTTCATACAGCCTGGCGGCCACGCGTATGGAATCGGTGATGACGCGGATGTTTTTCTTGTGCCTTAGGGCCTCGGCTATCTTTTCCACCGTGGAGCCTATGGTAATGAAGATGGTGGATCCCTCCTCAATCAGGGAGGCGGCAGCCGCGGCTATGGCCTCCTTTTGCTCCACGTAGATCAATTCTCTTTCGCTTAAGGCCTTGTTGGTCAGATGCGGCAGGCCGTGCAGCGGTTTGGAAACCCCGCCGTGATAGCGCGCCACCAGGGACAGCTCTTCCAGTTTTCTGATATCTCGCCTTATGGTCTGCTCCGTCACTCCCAGCCGCTGCGCCAAATCGACAATGGCTATGGAGCCTTCAGTTGAGACTAGCTCTATTATTTTTTCCTGCCGGGGCAGAATTTGTTCCTGCTGCTGTGTCATCACTCTTTCCCCTCCTGCCGGCAGGCACAGCACACTGCACCGCGGCAGAAGTTTACACAAAAAACCGATCTGCGGCGGCAGGCGGGGCAGCAGTACAGTACTGTTTACCGCTGCCGTTCTGCCAGAAATGCCCTGACCTCATTCAGCCGGGGAATGCCTGTTCTGCCGCCCGGCCTGGTGCATTTGAGCGCCGCCGTCGCTGCAGCAAAACGCAGAATTTCGGTGATCTCCATATCCATAGCCAGACCGGCAGCAAATGCCCCGTGGAACACATCTCCCGCTCCGGTTGTATCGACGGCATCAACTTTAAAGCCGTCCTGATGCTGCATTTTACCATCATCATCAAGCCAGCTGCAGCCGGCCGCTCCCAGGGTCACAAATACCCTGGCTCCGCTCTTGTGTGCCGCCAGACGCAGGGAAGCCTCCACATCCTGCTTCTCTCCTGTATACAGGGCCAGCCCGGGCTCTGAAAACACCACATAATCGGCCAGGGCACACAATTCATCTATGGGCTGCGGGGTAATGTCTCCGTCCAGTACTGTAGGTATATGCTGCTCCCGGGCCCGGCGGAAAGCCGCGGCGGCTCCTTCTGGCCAGCGCACATCAGCCAGTACGGCCCGGCAGTCTGAAAAATCCAGCCCGGAGATAAAACTGCCGTCTGCCGGCAGATCGGGAGAAGGATAGGACAGAATAATTCTTCTGCCCTGACTGTCCACCATAATGCTGGCCTGAGTGGAGGCGGCATGCTCTATTACCCGCATGAGATCAGTGCCCACTCCCTCATCGGCCAGACCTTTGATAATGGCCTGACCGGTGGCATCATCGCCCACCCGGGCAATCATTTCCACCTCCAGCCCCAGTCTGGCAGCCGCCACCGCCGCCGTAGCCGCCGGCCCGCCGCCCTGTTCGCTCAGGCCCTGCGCAAAATATTTGCCTTCCACCACAGGCATGCTGTCCACCTGGAAAATACGGTCATATACGGCAATGCCTACACAGCAGATCTTCATTGTTTCACCCCGCTCCGAATAAGAAAACGAAAATAAACGAATGTATTCTTACATTTTTCGCCATTGTACGGCAGCTGTTCGGCGGTTTTAAGTTCGTTTTTGTGCGTCAGATCTCAATATGAAAACTATCGAACATATTTTTAGCTTTCACTCATTTTCTTTTGCATGTTTATGTTCTAATATTTTCGCAAACGAACACAATTATTCCTGCCAGTCAGCAAAGAGGTACTCCATGTCAACTGTAGGTTTTATCGGTCTGGGCCAGATGGGCTGCCCCATGTCCTCCAACATCCTGAAAAAAGGCCATAGCGTCAAGGTATACGACATCAATCCAGCCGCCGTGACCAGACTGACCGATCAGGGAGCAGAAGCTGCCTCCAGTCCGGCAGCGGCGGCAGAGGGCTGTGATTTGGTCATCACCATGCTGCCCAACGGCTCTCTGGTGCAGGAATGCCTGCTCGGAGAACAGGGCGTGTGCAGCACGCTGAGTGCCGAAGCTCTGATCATAGACATGTCCACCATCAATCCCTATGAAAGCGATGCCATACGCAGTGCGGTGGAAAGCCGCGGGCTGCAGATGATGGACTGCCCGGTAGGCCGGACCTCGGCTGATGCCGTAACCGGCAATCTGCTGCTGTTGGCCGGCGGCAGACCGGAGCAGATAGAGCAGGCCCGCGAGGTCCTGATGTGCATGGGTTCTGAAATGATAGATGCCGGCGGTCCCGGTATGGGCATACGCCTGAAGATAGTCAACAACTACATGTCCATAGCCCTCAACTCCCTGTCGGCTGAAGCGGCTGTGCTGTGCGAGAGCATGGGCCTGTCCCTGGATACGGCCATCAAGATGATGCAGGGCACTCCGGCCATACGCAGCCACTTCATGACCACCTGGCAGGCCAAGGTGCTCAAGGGCAATATTGAGCCCGCCTTCATGGTGGATCTGGCCCACAAAGATCTGGGCATTGCCCTGGATATAGCCAACAAACTGCATGTACCCATGTACATGGGTGCCGCCGCCCGCGAAATCTACTCCCAGACCTCAGCCTTTGGCTACGGCCGCAAGGACTGGACTTCCGTGCTCTGCTTTATCCGGCAGATGCAGCGCGGCTCGGCACAGTAAATTTTTCCGGGGCGGTACAGGGCCGGCCCGGATCACAGCAGTTTTCCAATCAATTAACAAGGATTTTTATCATGAGCTACACCTTCCGCGATTTAACCCGTCCCTCCGGCGGTCTTGCCATGCTGGCCATAGATCAGCGCGAGGCCCTGCGCAATATGATGCAGCAGGCCTCAGGCCGCAAAGTAGATGATGCCGAGGTCCGTGCCTTTAAGGTCAATGCCGCCCGCATCCTGTCCCCCTATGCCTCAGCCGTGCTGGTGGACAAGCAGTTTTGTCTGGATGAAATAGTCAAAGTCCAGGCCATAGCCCCGGGTTCGAGCATGATCGTCTCAGGTGATCTCTTCATCCCCGGCAACGGCATTCCGGTGGATGACGTGGCCATAGATCCGGCTGTGGATGCCCATGAGGTGGCGTCCATGGGCGGCAAAGCCCTGAAGCTGCTGGTGCTCTGGCGCTCAGATGAACCGCGGGAACAGCGCCTTAAGCTGGTGGCTGAATTTGTGCAGAAGTGCAGAAGCGCCGGACTAGTCTCCATTATTGAGCCTGTAGTGCGTCCGCCGCGTCATCATGCCGAATTTGACCGCGAGCAGTGCATTTTGGAAGCCGCCCGCGAGCTGGGTGACACCGAAGCAGATATTTACAAGTCCGAAATGCCGCTGGGCGGCCGCGGCAGCTGGCAGCAGCTGACCGAAGCCACCGCCCGCCTCAACGATTTAATCAAAATGCCCTGGGTGATCTTAAGCTCAGGCGTGGCCCCCGACCTCTTCCCGCGCGCCGTGCGCGCCGCCATGCAGTCCGGAGCTTCAGGCTTCCTGGCCGGCCGGGCCGTGTGGTCTGCCACCATAGGCATGCCCGATCAGGAATTAATGCTCAAAGATCTGGCCGTACCGCGCCTTAAGGTACTGGGCGACATAGTAGATGAGGCCATGGCCAGACGTACCTGATGCCGCCTGCGGCAGCCCCGGATAAAACACCAGCATCAGCACAAGGAGTGTCCACTATATGAAGTCAGTAGAAGTAACACAGCTGCCGGAAGGTGGTTTTGCCATCTCCTATCAGGGCCGCGAACTGCTGCGCCACAGTGCCGCAGCGCCCATGCTGGCCATAGGCCGCGGACAGGCCGACATTGAGATGTTCCACGGTAATTTCTCCATACGCGATCAGATCATAGAAAAAGTGGAACTGCAGGAAGCTGTCCTGCAGGAGCAGGCAGACGCCCTGGTCATCACCTTAAGCCGCGGCAGTGATTTTCAGGCCGTGGTGACCTTAAGCTGCGATGAGGCCGGCAGACTGCATCTGCAGGTGCAGAATATCAGCTCTGTGTACAACCGCACCTTTTTGTCCCTGGCCGCGCGACCTGAGGATCACATCTACGGCTGCGGCGAGCAGTTCTCCTACTTTGATCTGCGCGGGCGTCCCTTCCCGCTGTGGACTTCAGAGCAGGGCGTGGGCCGCAACAAGAAAACCCGCGTCACCTTTGAGGCAGACTGCAATGACAATGCCGGCGGCGACTACTACTGGACCTTTTTCCCCCAGCCTACCTTTGTCAGCACCCAGAAATATTTCTGCCACAGCAGCAACAGCTGCTACATGAACTTTGATTTCACCCCGGCAGATCATCATGTGCTCTCCTTCTGGCGGGACAGCGTGGAGCTGATCTTTGATTTTGCCGACAGCTACATCAGTCTGCTCGAGCGCCTGACTGCTCTGCTCGGCCGGCAGCCTGAACTGCCTGATTTTGTCTACAACGGCATTATTCTCGGCATTCAGGGCGGCAGCGAGGTCTGCTCTGCCAAGGTCAAAGCCATGCAGCAGGCCGGCGTCAAGGTCTGCGGCATCTGGGCCCAGGACTGGTCCGGCATCCGCATGACCTCTTTTGGCAAGCGCGTGATGTGGAACTGGAAGGTCAGCGATGAGCTCTATCCCAACCTAAAGGAGCAGATTGAGCAGTGGCGGCAGGAAGGAGTGGAATTCCTGGCTTATCTCAATCCCTACCTGGCAGCGGACAAAGAGCTCTGCGCTGAAGCCTCCGCCCTGGGACTGCTGGCCAAAAATCAGGACGGCAGCGATTATCTGGTGGATTTTGGCGAATTTGCCGGCGGCGTGGTGGACTTTACCAATCCTCAGGCCGGGGAATGGTTCAAAAACCTCATCAAACAAAACGTGCTTGCCTTGGGGATCCGCGGCTGGATGGCCGATTTTGGCGAATATCTGCCCACCGACTGCGTCCTGCACAACGGGGTGAGTGCCGAAATCATGCACAATGCCTGGCCTGTGCTGTGGGCGGCCTGCAATTACCAGGCGCTGCAGGAAAGCGGACAGCTAGGGGAAGTGCTGTACTTCATGCGGGCCGGTTACAGCGGCTCTCAGAAGTACTCGGTCATGATGTGGGCCGGCGATCAGAATGTGGACTGGAGCATGGACGACGGTCCGGCCTCGGTGATCCCGGCGGCCTTGTCCCTGGCCATGAGCGGCCATGGTCTGCATCACTCTGATATAGGCGGCTATACCACCCTCTACGGCATGAAGCGCAGCAAGGAACTGCTGCTGCGCTGGTGCGATTTCAATACCTTTACCGTCATGATGCGCACCCATGAAGGCAACCGTCCGCAGGACAACTGGCAGTTTGACAGTGATGAGGAAACTGTGTCCCACTTTGCCCGCATGGTCAATATTCACACTGCCTTGAAGCCCTACCTCAAGGAGGCAGTCAAAGCCAATGCCCAAAGCGGTCTGCCGGTCATGCGGCCTTTGTTCCTGCACTACGAGGAAGATCCGCACACCTACGAGCTGGCCTATGAGTATCTGCTCGGCCGCGATCTGCTGGTAGCTCCTGTTTACCTGGAGGGTGTCAGCCGCTGGTCGCTGTATCTGCCGGACGATCAGTGGGTCAATTTATGGACTGGCGAGGAAGTAAGCGGCGGCAGGGATATCACCGTGGAGGCTCCGCTGGGGTATCCCCCGGTGTTCTTCCGCCGCAGCAGCCCCTGGGCTGAGCTGTTCGCCGGACTGCAGAATTTATAAAAACAAAAAAATAAAGCACCTGAAACTCAATTCAGGGCACAAAGCAAAAGAAACTCAAAGATCTTCTTCCCGGAGCCGGCCCTCTGCCGGCCCGGCAGGGGAGATCTGCAGCCTCAAAATTATAAAAAACTAGGAGATTACGAAGATGAAGTGGTTCAACACCAAGGCACACAGCCGCTGGCTGGAGCAGGAAACAGACAGTATCCTGACCTTTGCCGCCCGCTCCAGAGTTAAGGCCGGTTTCGGCTGGCTGGGCAATGACGGCGGCATCATAGAGGAAAATGGTACGCATTTGTGGATCACCGCCCGCATGCTGCATGTCTTTTCCTGCGCTGCCCTGATGGGACGCCCCGGCGCCATGGATCTGGTCAATCATGGCATTGAGACCATGCTGGACGGTCCGCTGGCGGATAAAACCTACGGAGGCTGGTATGCCTGCGTAGCCAATGACGGCAGCTCCGTCCTGGATCGCTCCAAGCAGGGCTATCAGCACTTATTTGCCCTGCTGGGAGCCGCCAGCTGCTGCTGCACCGGCCATCCCCGCTCCCGGGAACTGCTGGACCGGGCTGTAGGAGTAATTGAGCAGTACTTCTGGTCTGAAAGCGAGCGCATGTGTCTGGAAAGCTGGGATGAAGCCTTCAGCCAAACCGAGGATTACCGCGGCGGCAATGCCAATATGCATGCCGTGGAAGCCTTTATGATCGTCTATGACGTCACCGGAGACCGCAAGTGGCTGGATCGGGCCGTGCGCATAGCCTCGGTGATAGTCCACAAATTTGCCAAACCCAATCACTACCGCGTCAATGAGCACTTTGACAGCCAGTGGAACCCGCTGCCCGATTACAACAAGGACACTCCGGCCAGCCGCTTCCGCGCCTACGGCTGCACTCCCGGCCACATGATCGAGTGGGCCCGCCTGCTCTGCCACGTCAAGGCCGGCATAGAAGCCCATCATGAGCAGGCGCCATCCTGGCTGCTGGAGGATGCCAAGGGCGTCTTTGCCGCCGCCGTGCGCGATGCCTGGTATGTGGACGGTGAGCCCGGCTTTGTCTATTGCGTGGGCTGGGACGGCAAACCGGTGATCCGCGACCGCATCCGCTGGCCCATAGTCGAGGCCATGGGGTCGGCCTATGCCCTCTACACCTGCACCGGTGATGAAAGCTATGAGCAGTACTACCAGACCTGGTGGGATTACTGCGTCAAATACCTCAAGGACTACGAAAAGGGCTCCTGGCATCAGGAACTCGATCCCCAGAACAAACCCAACAGTCTGGTCTGGAACGGCAAACAGGACGTCTATCACCTGCTGCACTGCCTGGTGATACCGCGTCTGCCGCTGGCTCCGGGACTGGCTCCGGCTCTGGCCGCCGGCCTGCTGGACGTCAACGCCCGCTGAGCACCACCCAAGGTACGGTTGAGGCTGTACGCCTCCCGTACTGCCGCCTGTTTGTAAATTAGGAGTTCTTATGACGGATCAAGCGCAAACTGCCTCCCTGACCCCGGTCATGACCAATGTCCGCCAGCGTATATGCTACGGTCTGGGCGATGTAGGCTACAACTTCCTGTTCGACATGGGGCAGCTGTATCTGCTCAAGTATTACACCGACCACCTGGGGCTGCCGGCCTATATTGCCGGCCTGGTCTTCCTGGTAGCCAAGGTTTGGGATGGCTTTGCCGACATCAGTGTGGGCACCTGGATCGATTCGCGTACCAACATAGGCCGGCGCGGCAAATTCAGACCCTTCATGCTGTATTCGGCCATACCGCTGGCGTTGCTGCTGATTGCCAGCTTCTCCATTCCCGACTTCTCCATGAATATCAAAATTGCCCTGGCCTTCATCACCTATATGGTCTTCGGCACTGTGTACTCCATAGGCAATATCCCCTACGGCTCCATGATCCCGGCCATGACCCGCAATCCCGAGGAAAGAGCCATATTGGCTTCCTTCCGCCAGGCCGGTTCCAATCTGGGCCTGCTGATTGCCACCGTAGCCTTCATGCCCATAGTATGGATGTTTGACGAGGAAACCACAGGCTACACTGTGGCCGTGCTCATATTCGGCATAGCCGGTGCCCTGCTGGTATTCATCTCCTATGCCAATATTCAGGAAAACTACGTGGTCAAGCCCAAGGACAAGATCACCTTTGAGGAGATCAAGAGTTCCTATAAGGCCCTGCTCAAAAACCGCGCCCTGATCATCCTGTGCATAGTGAACCTCTTCACTTTCTCGTCATTCAATGTGAAGCTGGCCATACAGGTGTTTTTTGCCCAGTACATCCTGCATGACACCTCATCCATCATGTACATGGGCTTTTTCTCCATGGGCGCCGTCTTTGTAGGCACCATCATTGTGCCCAATCTGGTCAAAAGGATGGACAAGATGTATGTCTATATGCTCGGCGGCCTGATCTGGGGTGTGGCGGACTTCATAGCCTTCTTTGTGGTGGACAGCACGCTGAGCTTT
Source organism: uncultured Enterobacterales bacterium (assembly GCA_964424565.1). Taxonomy (GTDB): domain Bacteria; phylum Pseudomonadota; class Gammaproteobacteria; order Enterobacterales; family Succinivibrionaceae; genus Avisuccinivibrio. Next base: position 21,021 of record CAYRIZ010000008.1, on the reverse strand, counting down.
GTCATCTTCGCCTCCATAGCCTTCCTGGGCAGCTCCTTTATCAACACCCTCAACTGGGCGCTGATTTCAGATGCAGTGGAATACGGCGAGTGGAAGACCGGAGTACGTGCTGAAGGCCTGGTCTACTCCTCCTACACCTTCTTCAGAAAGCTCTCCACCGCCATAGCCGGCTTTGTCCCCGGTGTGGTGCTGACCATGGTGGGCTATGTGCCCAATCAGGAGCAGACCGAGAGCGCCTTAAATGGTATACGCGGCCTGATCTACATTTATCCAGGCGTACTGAGCCTGGCCACCATAGCAGTGATGTATTTCGGCTACCCGATCTACAACGATCTTTACCGCAAGATCATCTCCGATCTGGCACAAAGACGCGCTGCCGCTCAGAATTAGTCCTCAAAACGATGTATCATGCTGCCCCGGCGGGGGCAGTGTGTTTGTCCCGCCTGATGATATTTTCTTTTTTGTGGTTTACCTTTTTGTTGTTTGCCCTGCAGCCTGCAGTCTGCAGGAGGAGCAGCCGCCATGTTTGAACTTTTGAGTGTAGGCGCCATTTTCTTTGCCGCCACCGTGATCCAGACCATAACCGGATTTGCCGGCAATCTGCTGGCCATGCCCGGTACCATACAAATCCTGGGCATGGTTGATGCCAAGGTGGTGGGCGCCCTGGCCAATACCTTCACCTGCCTGCTGGTGGCGCTGATCGGCTGGCGTTCCATAGTCTGGAAGGAATTTGTAAAGATCACCCTGCTGGTGATCCCCGGCATGATCCTGGGCTTTTATCTCTTTTATCAGCTGGAACTGAATTTCCTGCTGTATATATACGGCACAGTGATCATAGTCATTGCCTTCAAGAGCTTTTTCACTCCCCCCGCTCCCCGTCCCCTGTCCCTGCCGCTGACCGTACTGATCATGATCGGGGCCGGACTAATGCAGGGGCTGTTTGTCTCCGGCGGCGCCTTTGTGGTGCTTTATGCCGTACGCGTCTTCAAATACAAGGCCGAGTTCCGCGCCACGCTGTCGCTGCTGTGGGTGGTTTTGAACCTGATAATTCTGCTGGAGCTGCAGCTGGCCGGCGAACTCAACAGTGACAACACAATCTTCAGCCTGCTGATAGTGATCCCGGCCATGCTGGGCGTGTATCTGGGCAATATACTGCACCGCCGCATCAGCGGCCGCGCCTTTCTGCGGCTGGCCAATATACTGCTGCTCCTTTCCGGACTGTCCTGCTTCCTCAAGGTATAAATCAGCCCCGCCGCCTGCGTTTTTCCTTTCCTGCGCTACAATGGGGGAAAACCACCTAACAGCGCCGGCGGCACTGCAGGATACAGGCCCTGGGGTCTGCCGCATCATTTTCAGGAACAGATCATGAGCAACAAAGATCCGATCAGGCTGATGATAGTCTCCGGCAGATCAGGCTCGGGCAAAACCGTAGCCCTGCGCGTGCTGGAGGATTTGGGCTTTTACTGCATAGACAACCTGCCGCTTATCTTTCTGCCGCAGCTGATTGAGATGGCCAGGCAGCATTACCCCAAGATTGCAGTTTCGGTGGATATTAGAAACCGGCCGGAAAACATGGAGTCCTTTGAGGGGATCTACAGAAAGATCAAACTCGATGCCGGCATCAACAGCACCCTGATTTTTCTGGATGCCTCAGAAAATGTGCTGATCAAGCGCTACTCCGAAACCCGCCGCCTGCATCCGCTGTCCCGCCGCCTGCTTTCCCTGGATGAAGCCATAGCCCTGGAAGAAGAGCTGCTCTCGGATCTGGCTGCCTTTGCCGATTTGCGCATCAACACCTCCACCCTGTCCATACACGATCTGTCCTCAGAAATCACCGCTCTGGTGGAAGGCAGTCAGGCCAGACGGCTGGTGATGGTCTTTGAGTCCTTTGGCTTTAAAAACGGCATTGCCCAGGATGCGGATTTTGTCTTTGATGCGCGCTTTCTGCCCAATCCCTTCTGGGAGCCTGAGCTGAGGATGCTCAGCGGTCTTACCCCCGAGGTCAAAGCCTTTTTTGCCCGCTATCCGCAAGTGGAAGGCTACGTGCAGCAGATAGATCAGCTGCTGCTGCAGAATTTGCCGGATATTGAAAGCGGCAGCCGCAGTTATCTCACCACCGCCATAGGCTGCACCGGCGGCTTTCACCGCAGCGTCTATATAGCCCAGCGGCTGTACTCCAATTTCCGGGAGCGCGGCTATTTGACCAAGATCAGGCACCGCTCCCTGGAGAAACTGCAGCAGAAAAAAGTGCCTTAAGGCAGGGCTCAGGCTTCTATGGCCGGGGCTGCGGTCTTTTTGCGCCGGCCGCGTTTTTTGGGAGGCTGTACCTCCGCCTTGTCTCCGGCCTTGGCGTGATAGCTCAGCACCTTTTGCTCATCGTCATGCAGGATAAACTGCTTGATTTTGCTCAGCGCCGTATTTTCAATCTGCCGCACCCGCTCTATGGAGACTTTGAATTCCTGTGCCAGATCCTGCAGCGTGGCCTTGTCTTCATCCAGCCAACGGCGCCTGATGATGTAGCGGCTGCGCTCATCCAGCTGTTTTAAGGCCCGGGAGAGATGCTGCAATTCCCAGCTTTCATAGTCGCGCTGCTCAAAACTGCTGGCAAAGTTGGAATTTTCATCTTCCAAATAAGCCGCCGGCGCCATGAGCGAGCCTTTGTCAGAGCTGTCATCGGCCTCGGCATCATAACCTATGTCCTGCCCGGCCAGACGGGTTTCCATTTCCGCCACATCAGCCGGCGTGACCCCCAGATCGGCTGCCACACTGTTGCGCTCATGCTCGCTGAACCAGCCCAGGCGTTTTTTGTTCTGGCGCAGCTTGAAGAACAGCTTGCGCTGAGCCTTGGTGGTGGCTACCTTGACTACGCGCCAGTTTTTAATCACATAATCGTGGATCTCGGCCTTGATCCAGTGCACGGCAAAAGCCGCCAGCCGGCCGCCCACATCAGGATCGAAATGGCGCACCGCCTTCATCAGACCTATATTGCCTTCCTGAATCAAATCGGCCACCGGCAGACCGTAACCGGCATAGCCGCGGGCTATGGAAACCACCAGACGCAAATGGGAGAGAATTAATTTGCGGGCAGCGTCGAGATCGCCGTAATCCTTAAGGCGGCGGGCCAGATTACGCTCATCTTCCAGCTCCAGCACCGGCACCTGACTGATGCTTTTGATATAGCCTTCCAGACTGCCCACCGGGGCGAGCATGGTGCCGGAGGAGAGCCGGTCGGCCTCCAGCAGCCCAGCCGCAGATCCTGAGGAGGCTGCAGGCTCAGTCAGAACCTGAGCCTCCTGCAGCTCAGGGCTGTCAGCAAAACCGTCATCATCGGCCAAAAAAGCTGCATTCAATTCCTTGAGCTCCTCGTCCGGCTGAGGCACGGCAGCATCCGGGCGGGAGCCTGCTTTAATTTCCGGCATTCCCTTTTCTATAGATCCGCACAAAATAACCACTCAGAGTGTTCATCTTATCACAGCCGTCAAGCCCCGCCGGGCGGCCGGCTCTGCTGTCCGAGCCACGCTTTGGGGGGCGGAAAACCGGCGCCCCGCGGCGGTGCGCCTTGCTTTTTTCTTCCCGGGCATTGGCCTATAATCCAGCTTGTAAATCAGGCTGTCAGACCTGAGATCACCGCATACCCTGTTTTCCGGGGGAGGAGAAATTATGTCAGATAGTAAGCCGCAAAGCGGCCTATTGGAACGATTGTTCAAGCTTTCCGAAAGAAAAACCAATATACGCACCGAGATTATTGCAGGCTGTACCACCTTTATTGCCATGGCCTACATTATCTTTGTCAACCCGTCCATACTGCAGGCTGCCAATATGCCGCTGGAGGCAGCTGTGGCAGCCACCATCTGGACTGCCGCCCTGTGCTCCATAGCCATGGGTCTGTTCGCCAACCTGCCGCTGGCCCTGGCCCCGGGTATGGGCATCAATGCCTTTTTCTCTTTTTACGTCTGCGGTACGCTGGGCCTGAGCTGGCAGACCGCCCTGGGCGCCGTCTTCATTTCCGGCGTGGTCTTTCTGATCTTATCCGTCACCCATATACGGCAGCTGATCATAGACAGCGTCCCCATAGGCCTTAAGTGCGCTGTAGTGGTAGGCATAGGCATGTTCATAGCCTTTGTCGGTCTGCAGGGCGCCGGCATAGTACAGGCCGATCAGGCTACCATCATCTCCCTGGGTCATCTGTCCGATCCCAAGGTCTTACTGGCCTTAATAGGCATCATCCTCATCGGTGCCATGCTGCACTATCACATCAAGGCCGCCATGCTGCTGGGCATCATCATAGTGACGGTTATAGGCATGATCATAGGCGTCACCCCGGCTCCTACCTCTGTTTCCTCAGTGATGAGCCTGGAACTGCCTTCCCTGAGCGAAACCATTATGGCCATGGACATCATGGGGGCAGTGCATTTTGGTCTCATCTCCGTGATCTTTACCTTCACTGTGGTGGAGCTGTTTGACAATATAGGCACCCTGATCGGTGTTACCCGCGCCGCCGGCCTGATGGATGAAAACGGGCACATCACCAATGTGGACCGCGCCCTGATCACCGACAGCTGCGGCACCATGCTGTCCGCCGCGCTTGGTACCTGCACCGTGACCTCCTATGTGGAAAGCACAGCCGGTGCCAATGTGGGCGGCCGTACCGGTCTGACCGCAGTGGTGGTGGGCATATGCTTCATCCTTTCGCTGATCTTCGCCCCGCTGGCCGGACTGATTCCGGGATTTGCCACCGCTCCTGCCTTGATCATAGTCGGCGCCATGATGATGAAGAATATAGAAAAGGTTAACTTCCGCGATTATACCGAGAGCATTCCGGCCTTCCTCATCATTATCATGATGCCCATGAGCTACTCCATAGCCAGCGGCTTTGGCTTCGGCTTTGCCAGCTTCTGCCTGCTCAAGTGCCTGACCGGCAAGTTCAGGGAAATCCATCCCATTATGTGGATTGTCACCATAGTCTTCTGCATCAGCTTTGCCATGCATTAACAGATGTTTTTCCCCACCAAAAACCCCGCAGCCGCGGGGTTTTTTCATGGTGAATTTTGTGGAGTTTAGTGTCCCCGGCTCTCTTACCGCGCGGGACAAGGTTTGCTGCCTTAATCTTCCCTGAGCAGGGCATCCACAAAGGCTTCGGCATCAAAAGGCCGCAGATCTTCTGCCTTTTCGCCCAGGCCTACAAACCGCAGCGGCAGTTTGAACTTGTCGGCCAGGGCAAAAATCACGCCGCCCTTGGCTGTGCCGTCTAGCTTGGTCAGACAAATACCGCTTACTTCCACCGCTTCCTTAAAGATCTTGGTCTGGGATACGGCATTCTGTCCGGTGGCCGCATCCAGCACCAGCAGCACTTCATGGGGCACTTCGGCATCTATCTTGCGCATCACCCGGACTATCTTTTTGAGCTCTTCCATGAGCTGGGATTTGTTCTGCAGACGGCCGGCAGTATCGCAGATCAGCACATCCATACCGCGGGATTTGGCGGCAGTGAGAGCATCAAAGATCACCGAGGCACTGTCCGAGCCTGTGGGCTGGGCAATTACCGGCACATCGGCGCGGGCGCCCCATTCCTTTAACTGCTCCACTGCTGCCGCCCTGAAGGTATCACCTGCCGCCAGCATGACCTTCAGGCCCTGATCTTTGTATTTGCGGGCCAGTTTGCCTATGGTGGTGGTCTTGCCGGCACCGTTGACTCCCACCATCAGGATCACATAGGGATTCTGCCTGGTGATCTGCAGCGGCTGTTCACAGGGGGCCAGCAGGGAAATCAGAATCTGCCGCAGGCGCTTTTTCAGCAGGGAGGCATCATGCAGCTCGCGCAATTTGGCTTCCTCACGCAGTTTGGAGATCACATAATCGGTGGTCTCCACTCCCAGATCTGCAGTCAGCAGAGAGGTTTCCAGCTCTTCATAGAGATCTTCATCTATTTTGCGGCCCTTAAAGAAGGCAGAAAGACCAAAGGCCAAATTCTCCCTGGTTTTCTTCAGGCGGGCAAAAAAGGATTCCCTAACCTCTTTTTTCTCTTCAGCGGCGGCTGCAGCTGTATCCTGATCCTGCTCCGCGGCGGCAGGCTCAGCCTGATTTTGCGGTTCTGCAGCGCTCTCCTCTGCCGCTACCGGAGCAGTTTCCTCGGCTGGCGCCGCGCTTTCCGGCTCCGCCTCTGCTGTCTCAGCTGTTTCCTGATCTGCCGCCGGCTCTGCCGCAGCTTCCTTTATCTCAGCTGCAGTCTCCTCTGCAGCCTGGGCTTCACTCTGCTCGACTGCAGTATCTGCCGGCGCAGTCTCAGCGGCGGCTGTAACCTGCTCCTGTTCTGCCGCAGCTGCCGCGGCAGTTTCCGTCACCTCTGCCGGAGCCGGCGCTGCCGCCTGCTCCCCGCTTTGCCCTGCGGCTGTGTCCGGCTCCTGCGGTACGGCAGCTGCAGTGTTCTCCTGCAGCTTCTGCTCTGCCTCAGGCTGCACTTCCTGTTTTTTCTTCTGTCTGCGGGAGAATAAGGATGAAAAAAATCCGGCCATGCCAAAGTTCCTCAATTATCTGATGTGGCCTAAATCCCACCGGGGCGGGACATGTTGTGATCTGCAGCAGACTGCTGCAAACATCGACGATATGTAGTGTGACATTCCCACGCCTGCAGGCGGAGGATTCCCGTTTCACCCACCACAGCCTCCCATGCTTGCGCTTCAAGAGGTCTTACACTATGTCCACGGGCGTAAATTCGGGCCTGTCCTGCCCTATTGTTCTATGGCGCGGCGGCTGTAGCCTGCCTGCTATACTTTCTTCTGATCCTCTATATACTGCTTCATAACAGCTGAAGGAGTGCCGCCCACAGTGGAGACAAAATAGGAATTGGTCCACAAGGAAGGCAGACGCGAGCAGAGCCAGCGGAATTCCTTTCTCAGCTCCCGCGAGGTTATGCCTTTGATCCTTTTGATCGCCTTGTGTATGCCAAACTGCGGATCTACTTCAATCAGCAAATGCACATGATCCGGCATGACTTCAAGTTCCAGCAGGGTGAAGCCGTGCTCCTGACAAATTTCCACAATAAGTTCTTTTAGTCTGACATCCACGCCGTCAATTAACACCTTACGGCGGTACTTGGGACACCATACCACATGGTATTTGCAGGAATAGACTACATTGCTTATCTTATACATCATACTTTTTATTATACCTCGACTTGCGGGATTAAATTTCCCGGTTAAACCCGCCTGCAGCAAGGGGGTTTAGCAGGACTTTCCCATCAATGAAGTCAAGTTATACAATATACAAATATCTAACGCAAGCACAAGTATGTCCCGCCTGCGCGGGCGCGGCTTATGTCCCCTTGCTGAAGCAGAGAGGGTTAAGCCGCATTTGATAAGGAAAGCACTACCATGGCAGCAGGTTTCAACAACAGCGTCCGTATAGCCGGCGGCACCTGGCGCGGCAAACAGCTTACCGTTTTGGATCTGGAGGGCCTGAGGCCCACCCCGCAGCGGGTCCGGGAAAGCGTGTTCAGCATCATAGGCAGCCGGGTGCAGGGGGCGGCTGTGCTCGATCTTTTCGCCGGCAGCGGGGCTTTGGGTTTTGAAGCAGCCTCTCGCGGCGCGGCCAGCGTAGTGCTGGTGGAAAAAGATGAGGACAATTACGCCATCCTCACCCAGGAAGCGGCTGACTTTAAGGGATGTAGTATAGAAACCGTGCATCAGGATGCCCTGCTGTATCTGGCAGAGTGCAGCCGGAAATTCGACCTGGTGTTTTTGGATCCCCCCTATAAATCAGATCTGCTGAAAAAGAGCCTGCAGCTGATGCTGCAGCGCTCCCTGCTCACTCCCGACAGCCTGGTATATGCAGAGATGAGCAGTTTGAAAAATGTCATAGTGCCAGGCTATGAAATAGTGCATCAGGATCAGGCAGGTCAGGTCAAATTCGGTTTGTGGCGCCTGAGCTCATTTTTGTTTTAGTCCCCGTCAGCTGCCGCTGCCGGTCGCTCAGGCCTGATGTCCTTTTTTCTGCCCGCAAAGGCCAGTGACCCCAGCAGCACTACAGCCACGGCGGCCAGCGGCAGCAGCAAAGCTCTTTCCAGACCAAAATGTTCGGCCAGAAAACCCAGCACAGGCGGAACCACCAGCAGACCAGAATATCCTACAAAGGAGACTATGGCTGTGGCCGTCTTGGGCGGGACACTGCTTCGTCCGGCATTGGACAGGGCTATGGGAAACACCGGGGCCAGACCTACACCCATGAGCGCATAGGCGGCCAGACACACGTAGGGGCTAGGGCTGCAAATCACGATCAGCAAAGCGGTAAAAGCCAGGGAAGCGCCGCCGGCGATCATCAGGCGATCCCCGAGCCGGGAGCGCAGATGATCAGAGCACAGTCTGGCTGAGGCCATAAACAGGGAAAACACGCCGTAGGCCAGAGCGGCTGTGCCTTCAGGGGCTGATTTGGCCTGATGCAGCACTATACTGCCCCACTCTGCCACCGAGCCTTCGGCTGTATAGGACAACAGCCCCATCAGACCGCAGAAAAACACAAAATAAGGGAAGGCAGAGCGTCCGGCCGGGATTGGTGCGGCTGCGGTCTCCTCCGGCTCTGCCGCCGGCGGCACGGGATCGGGCAGCAGACTGCCCTGCAGCATCAGCAGGATCAGCAGCAGGACGGCACACAGCAGGGCATAATTGAGCCACAGTGCCACCCCCAGAAAGGCAAAGCCGGCGCCCAGCAGCGATCCCAGCAGACTGCCCAGACTGTAGCAGGCATGCATGGAGGCCAGGCAGGGACGCTGCAGTTTCATTTCCAAATAGATGCCGTGGGTGTTCATCCCCACATCCAGATAGGAACAGGCATAGCCCCACAGGACAAAGAGTATCAGCAGCTGCGTGCGGTTGCAGGCCAGGGAGATGCCCAGACACAACAGCATGAAGGCCGCCGAGGAGATTTTGAGCAGCGTGCGCACCTGTATGCGCCGCAGGATCAGACTGACGGTAAGAAAACCGCACAAAGAGCCTGCCCCCAGGCACATCAGCGCCAGTCCCACATCAGCATCAGAAATGCCGGTCTGCGCCTTAATGGCCGGAAGCCGGGCAGTGACCTGAGTGTAAACCGTACCGGTAGACAGAAAGATGAAGAACCCTGCCGCCAGGGACATACGATTGGATGAAAGCATAGATCGCCTGATTGTGGATCAACACGCCAAAACAGCGCGGGAGGGTACTCTAGCAAAGGCGCCAGGCCAATACAATATTTTTATGCAGAAATATTACCGGTGGAGGGAGGGGAGGAAATTGCAGGATAAGCAGGAAGATCTGACCGCCCACAGGGGCGGTCAGGCGGGGATTAGTTGCGGCGTTTGCGGGCCAGTTCAACCACTTTGAGCTGAGCCATGGCTTCAGCCAGTTTGGCAAAGGCCTGAGCGTAGTCTTTGTCACCGGTGCTGTAACGGGTCATGGCATTGCGGGCCTCACGCATGGCTTCCTGCGCCTTGGCCTCATCAATGTCATCGGCACGCAGGGCAGTATCAGCCAGTACCATAACGGCATCAGGCTGCACTTCCAGCACACCGCCGGCCAGATAAATCTGATCGGTTTTGCCCTCATTAGTCACCATGGACACCAGACCGGCCTTGATGATGGTCAGCAGCGGAGCATGGCCATGTCTGATACCCAGCTCACCTTCAGAACCGGTGATGCTCATGGTTCTGACCAGACCTGAATACAGGCTGCCTACACCGCTGACAACGTCGAGGTGGAAAGGAATATTCTCTTCCATGCCCAAAACCTCCTCTTACAAGCTATTGGCTTTTTCCACAGCCTCTTCTATGGTTCCGACCATGTAGAAAGCCTGCTCGGGCAGATTATCATAATCGCCGGCAATAATGGCCTTGAAGCCGCGGATGGTTTCCTTGAGCGGGACGTACTTGCCCGGGCTGCCGGTAAACACTTCAGCCACAGAGAACGGCTGGGACAGGAAACGCTCGATCTTACGGGCACGGGCCACAGTGAGCTTGTCATCCTCGGACAGTTCATCCATACCCAAAATGGCAATGATGTCCTTGAGTTCCTGATAGCGCTGCAGCACGGTCTGTACGGCACGGGCGGTCTCATAGTGCTCCTTGCCCACCACATAAGGGTCCAGCTGACGGGAAGTGGAGGCCAGAGGATCCACAGCCGGGTAAATACCCAGAGAGGCGATCTGACGGGACAGCACAATGGTGGCGTCCAGGTGTGCGAAGGTGGTGGCCGGGCTCGGGTCGGTGATGTCGTCGGCCGGCACGTACACAGCCTGCACTGAGGTAATGGAACCCTTCTTGGTGGAAGCAATACGCTCCTGCAGTACACCCATCTCCTCGGCCAGGGTAGGCTGATAACCCACAGCTGAAGGCATACGGCCCAGCAGAGCGGACACTTCAGTACCGGCCAGGGTATAACGATAGATGTTGTCGATGAAGAGCAGCACATCCAGGCCTTCATCACGGAACTTCTCGGCCACAGTCAGACCGGTCAGGGCCACACGCAGACGGTTCCCCGGAGGCTCATTCATCTGACCGTAAATCATCGACACCTTGTCGATAACCTTGGATTCCTGCATTTCGTGGTAGAAGTCGTTGCCCTCACGGGTACGCTCACCCACACCGGTAAACACGGACAGACCGGAGTGTGCCTTGGCGATGTTGTTGATGAGCTCCATCATGTTCACGGTCTTGCCCACACCGGCACCGCCGAACAGGCCGACCTTGCCGCCCTTGGCAAAAGGACAAATCAGGTCAATCACCTTGATGCCGGTTTCCAGCACCTCGGTGGTGGAAGACTGATCGGCATAGGTAGGAGCGTCACGGTGAATTACCCAGCGCTCCTTCTCATTGATGGGACCGCACTCGTCCACCGGCTCGCCCAGCACGTTCATAATACGGCCCAGGGTCTCATGACCTACCGGCACCTTGATGCCGTCACCGGTGTTGACAGCCGTAAGGCCGCGGGACAGACCGTCGGAAGAACCCATGGCAATGCAGCGCACCACACCGCCGCCGATCTGCTGCTGCACCTCGAGCACAACATCGGCACGGCCCTGTTTCTCATCGCCCTTGACTACCAGGGCATCATAAAGTTCAGGAATATGTCCTTCCTGAAATTCGACGTCAACCACAGCGCCGATGATCTGCACGATCCTGCCTTCTTCACCGGCTCTATTTGAAGTTTCTGCCATTTACTAAATCCTCTTGCCTTAGACCGCAGAAGCACCGGCCACGATGTCATTGAGTTCCATCGTAATACCGGCCTGGCGGGCCTTGTTGTATTCAAGCTGCAGACCGCTTACCAGGGACTCTGCATTATCGGTAGCTGCTTTCATGGCGACCATGCGGGCTGCCTGCTCGGATGCCAAATTCTCCAGCACGCCATGATAGACCATCTGCGAGATATAGCGGTCGAGCACTACATTTAAAATCACTGCCGGATCAGGCTCATAGATGTAGTCCCAGTAGTGTTTGGTCAGCTTCTCGTCACTGCTCTTGGGCAGCGGCAGCAGCTGACTGACCGTGGGGATCTGCACCATGGTGTTCTTAAAGCCGTTGAATGCCACATAGACGGCATCTACTTCACCCTGCAGAAAAGCATTGGTGATGACTTTAATGGCACCGACAAGACTGTCAGGATCGGGATTGTCACCAAATCCTGCATGCTGGGCCAGCACTTCAATACCTACACGGTGGAAGAAGGCTCCGGCCTTGGAGCCAAGCAGTACGGCCTTGACGCCGTGTCCTGCCTTCTTCTGCTCATTGATGTGCGAGAGCACCTTGCGGAAGAGGTTGATGTTTAAACCGCCGCACAGGCCGCGGTCGGTGGAAATCACTATATAACCTACATTCCGTATCTCACGCTCCACCATGTAGGGGTGGGTGTATTCAGCATGTCCTGAAGCAATGTGTTCAATGATGCGCAGCAGACTTGTGGAATAAGGACGGCTTGAACTCATCTTTTCCTGCGCCCGGCGCATCTTTGATGCAGCAACCATCTGCATGGCACTGGTGATCTTCTGTGTGTTCTGCACAGAGGCGATCTTAGTGCGTATTTCTTTTGCTCCAGCCATAGTTACAGCTCCTAGTAAGCAGACTCAGCCTTGAACCTGGTGATGAGATCTGCCAGGGCCTGCACATTCTCGTCATTGTAGTCAGGCTTGTCATTGATGCTCTGCATCAGTTCAGCGGCATTGCGGGCAGCATACTCCAGCAGACTCTGCTCAAAGGCAGCTATCTTGGTAATGTCCACATCCTCCAGGTAGCCTTTTTCTGCCGCGAAGATGACCAGAGCCTGCTGAGCCACATCCATGGGATGATACTGAGCCTGCTTCATCAGCTCGGTTACCTTCTGGCCGTGATCCAGCTGCTTTCTGGTGGCCTCATCAAGGTCTGAGGAGAACTGGGCAAAGGCAGCCAGTTCGCGGTACTGAGCCAGAGCGGTTCTGATGCCGCCGGAGAGCTTCTTGATGATCTTGGTCTGTGCCGAGCCGCCCACACGGGATACGGAAATACCCGGGTCCACAGCCGGTCTGACACCGGAGTTGAACAGACTGGAAGTCAGGAAGATCTGGCCGTCAGTAATGGAAATCACATTGGTAGGAATGAAGGCTGACACGTCACCGGCCTGAGTCTCAATGATAGGCAGTGCAGTCAGGGAGCCGGTACGGCCCTTCACCTTGCCGCCTGATTTTTCTTCCAGGTACTCGGCATTGACGCGGGCGGCACGCTCGAGCAGACGTGAATGCAGATAGAACACGTCACCAGGGAAGGCTTCACGCCCAGGCGGACGACGCAGCAGCAGGGAAATCTGACGGTAGGCCACAGCATGCTTGGACAAATCGTCGTAGACAATCAGCGCATCCTCGCCCTGATCCAGGAAATACTCACCCATGGCACAGCCGGCATAAGGAGCCAGGTACTGCAGAGCGGCGGTATCGGAAGCAGAGGCAGCCACCACTATGGTGTTGGACAGAGCGCCTTCTTCCTCGAGCTTGCGCACTACTGAGGCTATAGTGGAGGCCTTCTGGCCTATGGCTACGTATATGCAGCGTACACCGTAGTTTTTCTGATTGATAATGGTGTCAATGGCGAGGGCAGTCTTGCCGGTCTGACGGTCACCAATGATCAGCTCACGCTGGCCGCGGCCAATAGGGATCATGGAGTCCACTGCCTTGTAGCCGGTCTGAATAGGCTGTGACACGCCCTGACGGGAAATAACGCCCGGAGCGATTTTCTCCACCGGATAAAAGGCGGCATGCTCCACCGGGCCCTTGCCGTCAATGGGCTCGCCCAGGGTGTTGACCACACGGCCGAGCAGATTGTAGCCCACCGGTACTTCCAGAATACGGCCGGTGCTTTTTACCTTCATGCCCTCGGAGAGATGAGCATAAGGACCGAGCACGATGGCGCCTACGGAATCGCGCTCCAGGTTCAGGGCCTGTCCGTACAGACCGCCCCCAAAATCGAGCATTTCGCCCTGCATCACGTTGGACAGGCCGTGAATACGCACAATACCGTCATTGACAGATACAATGGTACCTTCGTCATGGGATTGGGTCACAACCTTGAACTGCTCGATGCGCTGTTTGATGAGCTCAGCAATTTCAGTTGAATTTAACTGCATCTTTTACCCCTTGTTATCTGAGGCTCGCAGACAAGTCCTGCAGGCTTGTCCTTACACTGGCGTCTATGACTTCATCGCCGATCTTGAGTACAGCGCCGCCGATCAGGCTCTTGTCGATTCGGGTGACTATACGGGCCTGGCAGCCGCAGCGGGCTGCAATCTTTTTGGACAGAGCCTGCAGCTGTGTCTCTGACAGCGGCCTGGCTGAAGTTACTTCAGCCTCTACGATCTTCTGGTCTTCTTCCTTCAAGCGCATGAATTCCCGGAAGATGTCGGGAATTACCTCAAAACGGGCATTTTCGCTCAACAGGGCAATGAAGTTTTCGCCGTAGTCGTTCAGGAGATTTTCTTTTCCTTCACTCAAAAGCTTGCACAAGGCCTGCGCTGCACTCTGCGGAGAACTGGCATTCTTCAGATAAGAGAGGAATACCTCATCGCTGCAGGCCAGGGCCATGGCCTCAAGCATAACCTGCCATGACTCGACGCAGCCGTTCTCTTTGGCGCATGCGTAAGCCGCCTGTGCGTAAGGTCTTGCGATTGTACGGTTCTCAGCCACCTTGCAACCTACCTCTTACAATGCTTCCATGATCTTGTTGATCATGGCTTGATCAGTCTTGGAATTAACTTTTTTGTCCAAGATCTTTTCAGCACCGGCCAAGGCCAGGGAAATGACTTCTGCACGCAGCTCCTCACGAGCCTTATTCTTCTCAGCCTCAATCTCGGCCCTGGCAGCTTCCAGGATGCGGTTCTTCTCTGCAGAAGCCTCTTCCACTGCCTTGTCGATGATCTGACTGCGCTGCTTGTTGGCAGCGTCGATGATCTTCTGTGCTTCAGCTTTAGCCTGACGCAGAGCCTCAGCGGATCCAGTCTTGGCCAGTTCCAGATTTTTCTTTGCTTTTTCAGCAGAGGCCAGACCGTCTGCAATTTCCTTCTGTCTTTTCTCCAAAGCCCGCATGAGGGGAGGCCATACCCACTTCATGCACAGCACCACGAAGATGACAAATGCAACAGCCTGTCCTAAAAATGTAGCATTGATTTCCAAAGCAACGCTCCTTAGGCAACAAACCTGATTTTAGGGATCACTACGGCTGGATCTTAACCGGCTACTGCAAACATCACATACAGGCCAAGGCCAACGGCGATCATAGGAATGGCGTCAACCAGACCCATGACAATGAAGAACTGGGTACGCAGCAGCGGGAGCAGATCCGGCTGGCGGGCTGCGCCTTCCAGGAATTTACCGCCCAGAATACCGATGCCTATAGAAGCACCAATAGCAGCCAAACCCATCATAAGGCCTGCGGCGATGAATAAAAGTTCCATTTAAATTCTCCTGTTAAGTTTAAGAAAAAATCAATTAATCTTCTTCACTGGCCATTGAGAGATACACAATGGTCAACACCATGAAAATAAAAGCCTGCAGCGTCACGATCAGGATGTGGAACAGAGCCCACGGTACGTTGAGTACCCACTGAATCCACCACAGCGGCAGCAGCGCGATCAGAATGAAAATCATTTCTCCGGCGTACATGTTGCCGAAAAGTCGAAGTCCCAGGGAGATCGGCTTGGAGAGCAGGGAAACACCCTCCAAAATGAGGTTGATCGGGATGAAGACCCAGTGATGGAAGGGATGCAGCGTCAGGCTCCTGACAAATCCCATCACGCCTATGTTCTTGAAGGAGAAGGCGAAGATCAGGATAAAGACGCCCGTGGCCATGGAGAGGGTGATGTTGACGTCAGCCGAAGGCACTACACGGAAGTACGGCACGCCGATCATGGTAGCCAGTTCAGGCAGCAGATCGATGGGCAGCAGATCCATGAGGTTCATCAGAAACACCCACATGAACACGGTGAGCGAGAGCGGTGCAATCAAAGTGCTCCTGCGTTTGAAGATTGACCCCACAGTGTCCTGGACAAACTCAAAGATCATCTCGACAAAACACTGCAGCTTGGTCGGAACCCCGCTGGAAGTCTGCCTGGCGGCATAACGGAACAGCAGCAGGAAAACTATGCCCAGAAGCACAGTCAGCCCGAGGGAATCCAGATTAAGGGTGTAGGGGTTTACCAGAGAATCACTCTGACCTTTGTCAGAAAGCACCGCAACGCAGCGGCCGGTGCCTAAATCAGAGAAATGGCATTGTTCATAGCCGACATCAGCGAGGCATTGTTCCTGGGAGGAGCCGTCAGCCAGACAGCTTGCATAGGCTGCATTGTCTGAAGGCTTGGCGGCTGCCACTATGGAGCCGTCACGCAGGTCTACCTGCAGAAAATGAAGGTGATGCCCAATGTACTCTTGCGAATTGTGCTCAGACATGTTTGAAGCACCTTATTATCAACAAAAACACAATACAGCAGAAAGCTGTAGGAAACATCTTAATATAAGCTTCAGGATTATTGAAGTCAAAAACAACAGATCTGTTCTCTGCTCTCATAATTTTGTGGACTTAGTCATGCTGTAAATCAGGTTGCAGCACAGCGCCGCCACAAAGGACATGACAAAGGTCACCGGCACTACCAGCCTGAATTTAAGGCAGATATAAAACAGGAAAAAGAGCAGCAGGTATTTCAGCACGTAGGAGTAGACGGCCCGGTAGAGCACCATGCCGGCCGTGAGCATTTTAGCTGGGATCAAAAAAGCGCTGATATGAAAAACTATATGGACCAGAGAGAAAACGGCACAGCCAAAGAGAGCAGATCTCATCTGCAGTAAAAAGCGATCTGCATCACAGACAAGAATTAATAAACATGCACCGGCCAGCACCAGGGCTGAACACAGTACTGCATTTTTGATGACTAATCTGACGTAGGGGTGCATAGCGGGCAGGCTCAGACAAATTCAGGGAGCAGGATCCCAAAGGACCGGGATCCTGCCTGCGGGAGGGGCTCAGGGCGTATCCTGCTGCAGCAGGTCAGCAGATGTAATGCCCAAAGCCTGCATGATCTTCTGCAGCTGCTGCTCATTGCTGTAGCTCAAGACCACGCGGCCGGTACTGCCTTTTTCGGAAAACTTAACCTTGGCCCCGTCAAAACGCTGTGACAGCACCCCGGCAAAACGGGCCAGGCTGGGCACAGGCACCGGCTGTCTGCTCTCCGGGCTTTGGGTTTCTTCCTGCAGATCCCTGACCAGTTTTTCTGTTTTGCGCACGGACAGGCCGCGGCTGACCACGCACTCGGCTGCTCTGAGCTGCTTTTCGCCTTCCAGGGAGAACAGGACCTTGGCGTGGCTGAAGCTCAGTTCTCCCTGCTCCACCAGCTGCTGCACGGCAGGATGCATGCGGGAGAGCTGCAGATAGTGGGATATGGCGCCGCGCGACAGCCCCAGGGTTTTGGCCAGCTCTTCCTGCGTGAGCCTGCACTCCTCGATCATGCGCTTTAAGGCCCGGGACTGCTCCATGGGATTTAAGTCCTCGCGCTGTATGTTCTCAATCAGGGCCAGGGCGTAGCCTTCGGTGTTCTGCACCTCGCTGATGACGCAGGGGATCTCCGGCAGGTTGAGATTTCTGCAGGCCCTAAAGCGGCGTTCACCGCAGATAATGGAGTAGCGGCCGTCTTCCAGGCGGTTGACCAGCAGCGGCTGCATCAGGCCGTGCTCCCTGATGGAGGCGGTAAGCTCGGCCATTTTCTCGTCATCAAAGCTGCTGCGCGGCTGATAGACCGAGGGTATGAGATCGGCTGTTTTGACCATGACCACCGAGTATCTGCCTCCGGCAGGCTCTGCAGCACTATGCTGCTCCGCCTGGGCGGCACTTTCCCGCTCGTTTTGTTTTCTGGCGCTGTGGCTGTCCTGCAGCAGTGCGTTCAGCCCCCGACCTAATCCTGCCATAACACATCCTCTTTTTTCAGTATTTCATCAGCCAGAGCCATGTAAGCCCGGGCTCCGGTGGAGCTCTTGTCGTAAAACTGCACCGGCATGCCGTAGCTCGGAGCCTCGGCCAGTCTCACATTGCGCGGAATGATGGTGTCAAAAATAACGCTGCCGAAATTGTTGATCAGCTCAGTGGATACATCATTGGACAAACGGTTGCGATTGTCAAACATGGTCCGCAGTATACCCATGATCTTCAGGTCGTGATTCACGGCCTGGGAAATCTGATCGATGATGTCAATCAGCTGGGTCAGGCCCTCCAGGGCAAAATACTCGCACTGCATGGGCACCAGCACGTAGCGGGCGGCGCACATGGCATTGACGGTCAGCAGCGACAGGGAAGGCGGGCAGTCGATAATGATGTAGTCGTAATTGTCGGCTACAGGGTCCACGGCTCTTTTCATGCAGTTTTCACGGGCATAAAAGTCCAGCATGCGCACTTCAGCGGCAGTGAGATCCTCTGAAGCCGGGATCAGGTGGTAGCCGCCGCGGGTTTCCCCTATGACCACATCCGCCGCCGGGGTGTGATCGATCAGCAGGCTGTATAAAGTTTTGTCACGGCCCAGATTAAATTTGTTGATGCCTGAGGCCATGGTGGCATTGGCCTGAGGGTCGGCATCGATCAGCAGTACCTTTCTGCCCCTGAGTGTAAGGGAGGCCGCAAGATTGACGCTGGTGGTGGTCTTGCCTACCCCGCCCTTCTGATTGGAAACTGCAATAATTCTTTTCATATGGGGAAAACCTTACTGTTTACTGTCAGCCGGGGTCAGAATCACCGCCTGCCTCAAGGCCCCGAGCTCAGGCACGCTGAGAGTGACCACGCGCTCGAGGCGCACAGTGTCCGGCACTGCCTCCAGCTCTTCTGCAGACAGGTGGGACTTCATGGCTATAAATCTGCCGGTAGGGCGCAGCAGCGGCAGACACCAGTCCACCATGCGCCCCAGAGGAGCAAAGGCCCGGCTGACTATGACATCAAAGCCGTCACCGGCGGCCAGCTGTTCTACTCTGGCCTGCACTATTCTAACATTTGCCAGCTTAAGTTCATTGGCCGCGGCAGCAACAAAGGACAGCTTCTTGGCTATGCTGTCTATCAGGGTGAAATTTTTGTCAGGATTAAGCTCGGCCAGCACCAGACCGGGGAAGCCCGCTCCCGTGCCTACATCGGCAATATCCACCGCCGGCGGCAGCAGCGGTGAGATCACCGCACTGTCCAGAATATGCAGCAAAGCCATCTGCCGGGGGTCGCGGACGGCAGTCAGGTTCAGTCTCCGGTTCCACTGCTCCAGCATTTCAATCAGCACAGCAAAATGCTCAATCTGCCCGGGCGATACAGCAAGCTCCGTACGGGCAAACAGCTGCTGCAGCAGAGCCGTAAGTTCAGATCTCAACATGGGTTTTCCTTTAATTTTTATGCCGCAGCAGGCCGTTCTTCTTGAGATGCACCAGCAGAATGGACACTGCCGCCGGGGTCACTCCGGAAATACGCGAGGCCATGCCTACGGTCTCAGGTTTAAATTCATTGAGCTTCTGGGCCACTTCATTGGACAGCGCACTAATGGTGCGGTAGTCAAAATCAAGCGGCAGCCTGGCCCGCTCATTGAGCTCATGCTTTTTGATTTCCTCTTCCTCATGGGCCAGATAACCCTGGTAGCGTACCTGAATTTCCACCTGCTCGAAAGCCTGGGGGTCTTCAGCCAGCGGCTGCAGGCCGGCGGCATCCAGGATGCGGCGCAAAGAGCACTCAGGGCGCTTGAGGATTTCCTCCAGCGACTGTTCCTTGGACAGCGGAGTGGCCAGTACCTGTGCCGACAGGGCCTTGCCCACAGCAGAGGAGGGCTTGACCAGAGTTTCGCGCAGGCGGGCCTTTTCGCGTTCAATCTGTCTTAGCTTGTTTTCAAAGCGGCGTTTTCTCGCATCGTCCACCAGCCCCAGATCCACAGCCTGGGGAGTAAGGCGCAGATCGGCATTGTCCTCACGCAGCAGCAGTCTGTACTCGGCGCGGGAGGTGAACATGCGGTAAGGCTCCCTGGTGCCCAGGGTGCAGAGATCGTCCATCATCACCCCCAGATAGGCCTCAGAGCGGGCAGGATACCAGGCCTCCCTGCCCTGCACGTGCAGAGCGGCATTGATGCCGGCCAGCAGGCCCTGGGCAGCAGCTTCCTCGTAGCCGGTGGTACCGTTGATCTGGCCGGCCAGGAACAGCCCGGGGATCTTCTTGGACTGCATGGAGAGCATCAGCTCCCGCGGATCGTAGAAATCGTACTCTATGGCGTAACCAGGCCTTACTATCACCGCCTGCTCCAGTCCGGCTATGGAGTGAATAAAGCGCTCCTGAATATCATAAGGCAGGGAAGTGGAAATGCCGTTGGGATAAATCAGCGGCGAGGTCAGGCCCTCAGGCTCAATGAAAATCTGATGGGAGCTGCGGGCAGGATAACGCACCACCTTGTCTTCAATGGACGGGCAGTAACGCGGCCCTACAGAGTGAATGACACCTGAATACAGGGGAGAGCGATCCAGTCCGGATCTGATGATGTCATGCGTCTGCTCATTGGTG
Organism: uncultured Enterobacterales bacterium; assembly: GCA_964424565.1. Classification (GTDB taxonomy): domain Bacteria; phylum Pseudomonadota; class Gammaproteobacteria; order Enterobacterales; family Succinivibrionaceae; genus Avisuccinivibrio. The sequence goes on along the minus strand of CAYRIZ010000008.1, from coordinate 983 downwards.
CGGGTGATGTAGCAGCAGATCTGCTGCGGATGCACTTCAGGCTCGTCCATGAAGGAAAACACCGGCAGAGGCAGCTCAGGCTCCTGTTTTTCCATTTTGGAGTAGTCCACCGAGGAAGCCAGAATGCGGGCCGGGGTACCGGTCTTAAGCCTGCCGGCCTTCAGGCCCAGCTCCTTTAAATTCTCAGCCAGAGCCACGGAAGCAGGATCTCCTGCCCTGCCGCCGCTGTAGTGCTCCAAGCCTATGTGCAGCAGGCCGTTTAAGAAGGTGCCGGCGCAGATGACTACAGCCGGGGCATAGAACTCAATGCCGGCTGCTGTGGACACACCCTTGAGATCAGGTCCGTCAAACAGCAGTTTGGTACAGGGCTGCTGAAACAAGGTCAGATTGGGATAGGAAGACAGCTGCAGCCTGATCACTTCCTTGTAGAGATGCCGATCGGTTTGTGCCCTGGTAGCCCTTACTGCCGGTCCTTTGGACAGGTTGAGGGTACGGAATTGAATTCCTGCCCTGTCCACCGCAGCCGGACAGACACCGCCCATGGCATCTATCTCGCGCATCAGATGTCCCTTGCCTATGCCGCCAAAAGCCGGGTTGCAGGACATCTCTCCCAGGGTTTCCAGATTGTGGGTCAAAAGCAGGGTACGGCACCCCATGCGGGCTGCTGCCGCTGCCGCCTCAATACCGGCATGACCACCGCCCACGACTATCACTTCAAAGCTGTGTTCCAGATTCACAAAAAACCCCCGTCCATAATAATAATAAGAATATAAAACATAATATATATTTTATTATTCTTATTATTACGATCGCAAAAAATGTGGGAAACTCGAAAAAGTCCTTATTTTTCAACGATTTACGATGTGGGAAACTATGGGGGAAAAGTGTGGGAAAAATGGGGGAAACTGAGGTGTTTGCGAGTTTCCCACATTTTTCCCACACTTTTCCCCCATAGTTTCCCACATTTTTCCCACACTCCATTT
>CAYRIZ010000007.1:0-54465 GCA_964424565.1 uncultured Enterobacterales bacterium | reverse complement strand
ATACAAAAAATGGCAGCTGAAAATTCTTAAAATCTGCTGCCCAATGTCAGTTCAGCAGCGCAGGTCTGTATGCTCCGGGACTGTTCCCTGCCCTGCCGCAGACAGCCGGCAAATAAAAAGGCCCGGCGGGCCTTTTACGGAGTATTGCTCACAGGGGAGGTTGAGCAGTAAGGTTTGGAAACTTCCTAATTCAGCACGGCATCGGTCTGCGGATGCGAGACATGCCAGGCTGATCTTTCATTGGCATAAAGTACTGCCTCCCTAAGCCCTGCTCCCTGACAGAGTTTGGCGGCCAGATGTCCCACAAAACAGTCCCCGGCGCCGTGGGTGGAAATCACCTGCACCTTGTGGGCCGGCTCTGCGCCGCAGCTGCCGTCGGCACAGGCATAAGCCACACCCTCTCCTCCGGCGGTGACAATCACCATTTTGTAGGTGCGGGCCAGGGCCTGAGCGGCGGCCAGCGCCTCCTGCAGAGTTTCTGATTTGATGCCGGATACGGCCTCAGCCTCCACCTGATTGACTATCAGAATATCTATGAGGGGAATTAATTCCTCAGGCATGGGTTTGGCAGGGGCGGCATTGATGCAGACGCTGACGCCGCGCTTTTTGGCCGCCCGGGCAGCGGCTATATTGGTTTCATCGCGCACTTCATTCTGCAGGATGAGCATGCCGGCGCCGGCGAAAATATCGTCGCTGTCGAGCACAGTGTCATCCATCATGCGGTTGGCTCCGGAGACAATAACCGCGCCGTAATCACCCTCGGCATCGGCTATAGCCACGGACATGCCTGAGCCGGCTCCGGCTATGTTCTGCACATGATCGGTTTTGATATGGTGATCCTGCAGCACCTGCAGCAGGGAAGGAGCAAAGGAATCGCTGCCCACGGCGCTGACCATGACCACATCACAGCCGGCTTTGGCAGCAGCTACGGCCTGATTGCCGCCCTTGCCGCCGAATTTGGGATACCACTTCCAGCCCTGTACGGTTTCACCCTTGGCCGGACGATGCGGCCCCTCAACAAAAATATCGTAGTGCAGGGAGCCTACAACAACAGTCTTCTGCATAATTGAATCCTCACGATCCAATAACTGCAGGCCCTGCCTTACAGGAAGATTTTTATCTGACGCGCTTGTCCTGTACGGCAGCCTGAGTTTTGTGGATGCTGTCCAAAGATCGCTTCAGATCTTTTGTGGCCAGAGCCACAAACAAAACATCAAGAATGTTGAGCATGGCGATGCGGGCGGCTGCGTTTTCGCCCAGAAACATGGAGCCCTGAGAGGTGGATGTGAGCACTATATCGGAATACTCGATAATAGGCGAATTGGCGTAATTGGTGACGGCTATGGTGCGGGCGCCCTGCTTTTTGCATTCCCGCAGGGCATTGATCACATCGGCGGTGGTGCCGGAGTGACTGACGGCCAGCACTACGCTGTCATCACTGCAGGTAACGGCATACATCATCATCAAATTGGCATCACTAATGGCATGGGATCGTATGCCCAGGCGCAGCAGCTTGTGTGCCAGATCCGAGCAGATCACCGCTGATCCGCCTACGCCGAACAGCAGAATCTCCCTGGCTTTGGAGAGCATGTCTGCCGACCTTTCCAACAGCTTTACATCCAGTATGGCCTGCGTCTCCTCCAGAGCCTGAATGGAATTGCAGAAAACTTTGGAGATCAGAGTCTGCATATTGTCATTCGGGGAGATTTCAGAGAAGAGCTGAGCCACTTCTTCCTTCTGATAGAGCACCAGGCTTTCACGCAGTTCACGGTAGCCCTGGAAGTCAAGCTTCTTGGCCAGCTTGACTATCATGGCCTGGGATACATCGTTCTGCCTGGCAACTTCCTTGATGGATGTGTGATCTGAAAAATTTTCATCGGCAATGATATTGTCCAGGACCTTCTGCTCTAAGGGCGTGAGGGCGGGTTTTCTCATTCTGATGTGAGCGCCCACAGTCTTTGGATCCATCATTGCCGCTCCTAATTTTTTAGTCAGTTCATCAGGGAAACTGCTCTTATTTGCCTCTGGTTGCTCTGTCTACCAGCATGGCGGCTATGATGATGACGCCGGTGGCAAACAGTTGATAGAAGGACTGAATATTGAGCAGGGTAAAGCCGTTAATCAAAGTACCTAAGATTATAGCACCGAGTATAGTCCCTATTACGCTGCCTTTACCGCCCAGCAGAGAGGCACCGCCTATGGCTGCCGCCGCAATGGCATTCATTTCCCAGAGGTTGCCCAGGGTGGGATCGGCCGCACCCAGACGTCCCACCAGGATTAAGGCAGCTATGGAAGCCAGTATGGAGGAGATCACATAGACTGCGATCTTGGTTCTGGCCACCGGCACACCGCAGACGCGGGCTGCCTCTTCATTGCCGCCTATGGCAAAAATGTATTCGCCAAAAGGAGTCTTGGTCAGAATGATCCAGAGCACAAAGGCTACCACGGCGGCTATGATCACCGGGCAGGGAATGCCCAGCAGCGAGCCGTTGATGACGGCGCGGAAGCTCTGGGGAATACCAAAAATAGGGTTGCCTCCGGTGTAGATGAGCGCCAGGGCGCGGCACAGCGACAGACCGCCTAAGGTCACAATAAAGGGCTGCAGGCCGGCGTAGGCAATCAGCACGCCGTTGAACAGGCCGTAGACGGCACCGCCGAGCAGAGCCAGCAGCACAGCCAGCGGCACCGGTACTCCGGCCACCATCAAGGAGGCGCAGAGCACGGCGGCCAGGGCGGCTACCGGACCTACGGACAGGTCAATGCCTGAAGTGATGATCACCATGGTCATGCCCAGAGCCACTATGGCATTGATGGCAGACTGCTGCATGATGTTGATTAAATTGGGTACAGTCAGGAACACCGGTGACAGAAAGGCGAATACTGCAAAAATGATCACCAGGCCAATCAGGGTGCCCATGTCGCGGATGCTGAATTTGAGCGCAAACGCGTTTTTGAGATTTTGTTTAGTGTCCGTCATGATGTAATTTCCACACAATCAAACTTGTTCCACAAAAGCTTTAAGCCTTAAGTTTTGTCCTGCTGCCTATGGCGTAGGCGCCCAGGTTTTCCTCATTGATCTCATCGCCGGTCAGCTCAGCTGAGATCGCGCCTTCACGCATTACCATCACGCGGTCGGCTATGCGGATGATTTCAGGCATTTCCGAGGAGATCACCATTACCACCTTGCCCTGGGAAGCCAGCTCCTCAATCACGGCGTAGATTTCGCTCTTGGCTCCCACGTCAATGCCGCGGGTGGGTTCATCAAACAAAAAGATCTCCGTGCCCGAGGCCAGCCAGCGACCGATGATGACCTTCTGCTGATTGCCGCCGGAGAGCGTGCCTATGGCCCTGTCCACATCCAGCGGGTGCAGGTTCAGGCCCTTCATGATCTTGTAGGCCAGGCCGCGCAGATAACCGCGTCTGATGATCCCCAAAGAGGTGTACTGATGCATGGCCGGCATGGCCATGTTGATGTTGATGGAGCGGTCCTTCAAAATACCCTCGAGCTTGCGGTCCTCGGGTACCAGGCCTATGCCGCTGGCAATGGAAGCCTTGACGCTATTGAGTTTTAACGGCTTGCCGTGTACCAGCACCTCACCTGAGGTAGGCTTGTCCAGGCCGGCGATCAGGCGGAACAGCTCAGTGCGTCCGGCACCCACCAGGCCGGAAAAGCCCAGTACCTCGCCGCGGTGCACCTTGATGTTGGCTTTTTTGACCACAGGCTCGCGGGCCAGATCCTTGATCTCCAGCACGCATTCATCTGTGGCATATGATTTGTGCCCCACCTTCTCTATCTTGCGGCCGACCATGCGGGTCACTATGGACTCCTCGGTCTCCTGCTTCATGTCCACGCAGTCGATGAAGTGGCCGTCACGCAGTACCGTGGCCCGGTCGCATACGGTGAAGATTTCATCCATTTTGTGGGACACATAGATAATGGATACGCCCTGATCTGCCAGCTGTCTTATCAACTTGGCCAGACGCTCAAACTCCTGCGGGGTCAGGGAGGAAGTAGGCTCGTCCATGGCTATGATTTTGGCCTTGTCCAGCAGCGCTCTGGCAATTTCCACGATCTGCTGCTGCGAGACCTTCAAATCGCCTATTTTGGTGCGCGGATCTATGCTGGGATCCAAAGCCGCCAGTACTTTGCGTACTTCCTCTATTTCATAGGATTTGTCCACCAGGGCTCCCATGTAGGTACGGGAGCGGCCCAGGAACATGTTCTGGAAAACAGTAAGTTCAGGAACATTCTGCAGTTCCTGATGTATCATGGCGATACCAAGATTGCGGGCAGAGAGAGGATTGGTGATATGTACTTCCTGCCCGTCTATCAATATTCTGCCTTTGGTTGCCGAAATCACGCCCGAAAGCATCTTCAGCAAGGTGGATTTACCGGCCCCGTTTTCGCCGACGAGGCCGTGAACTTCACCCGGCAGTACACGGAAGTTGACGTCCTCCAGTACGGTGACTACACCGTAGGTCTTGGTCATGCCTTCCATGGCTAAACGCTCAACAGTCATGCTGTACTCCCCATAGTGAGTAGTGGTGAAGCTGAAAATTCATTAATTGTGCTGCAGCAGGATCTCGCGCAGTTTGTCGCCGTCGGTGACGCTGAAGCTCTCGGCATTGTCCTGGGTGATCAAAGCCTGCGGAGTGGAAACCACACGCGGAATGTCCTGACCGCCCACTATACGCAGAGCCACTTCCAGGGCCACCTCACCGGTCAGCAGCGGGAAGGAATCCACGGTGCCGGTCAGCTCGCCTGCCATGATGGACTTGTAGGCATCGGAAATGCCGTCAGTACCAAAGACCCAGCATTTGCCGAGCAGGCCGGCGGCCTTCACAGCTTCCACCACGCCCAGGGCCATGCCGTCATTGTTGACATAAAAGCCCAGCAGATCGGGGGTTCTCTGCAGGATATTGGTGGCGGCATTGTAGGCCTGCTCACGGCTCCAGTTGGCCGGGACAGATGCCACCACCTCAAAGCGGTCATCCTCGGCTATGGTCTGGGTAAAGCCCTCGGTGCGCTGCTTTACGGCATAAACACCAGGCTGGCCTTCAATCACGGCCACCTTGCCGCCGGCGGTGTTTTCCATGAACCAGCGGGCCACACGGACGCCGTTGTCTCTCTGCACGCAGCCTACGTAGTACTCAGTCAGCGGCATTACTGCATCATTGACATTGATAAAGGGCACGTTTTTGGACTGGGCGGTATCAAAGGCAGCCTGCAGGTTGGCGTCGGACTGCGGGGAGGCCAAAATGGCGTCATAGCCCTCAGTCAGCATGGTTTCGGCTATGGAAAGCTGACCGAGCTGATCGTCTTCATTGGCGGCAGCCAGGTAGGAGACGAATACATTGTATTTGGCAGCCTCGCTTCTGTAGCCGTCACCCAAGGTACGCCAGTACTCATTGGTCAGGGTCTTGGACACACCGCCTATGCGCAGGCCTTCCTTTACGGCAGGGACATCACCAAATCTCTCCTGCAGCTGAGACCAGTCCACGCGATCAGGCTCAGTGTCTGAATTGAGGGGCTCCAGCTGGGCGGCATTGGCGGCCAGGGAAACGGCTGCAGCCAGGGCGGTGCAGATCAGGGTGTTCTTAAAAGTCTTCATAAACAACAACTCCAGCATAAATTCCAAATACTAAGGATTAGTCCTGAAACAAAATTTCGTCGAGGATGGACTGGCTCAGCGGCGAGTCCTGATTGTCTATGGCAGCCTCCAGGTCTTTGTTGTCCCTGAGGGTGTCGGCAATTTTGATTAAGCGGTTGACGGTGCGGATGTTCACTTCAGCTTCCTTCACCGGATCCATGCCAGAGGCATCGGGGAAGGTGTCAAAGTAGTAGGCCCCGCTGAAATTCTCCCGGCGCAGCTTGTAGATGAGCTCCAAGGTGGCGCGGATATTGACCGAGGCCACCATCAGGCCGTCGTCACGCTTGCCCCAGCCGTCATTTAAGTGCAGGCCCAGCAGCTGCGTGCGCTTGGCGGCCAGCGCGGCGGCAAAGGCCGGGATTTCGCCGGCAAAGAGCACGTGGCAGAAGTCCAGGGTGATGCCCATGTTGGGGCAGCCTATGTCGGCTATGGCCAGCAGCGTGGTGGCGGCATTGGGCAGAATGCTGAAGGCCCGCGGCTCATTGGGCTTGTACTCTATGCTGATATTGCAGTCCGGAGCGTATTCACAAATTTCGCGGAAGCAGGAAATCATGTGCTCCCACATCTGGTCGTAATTGGCCTGGAAGCAGTAATCAAAGCCGTCCTGACCCAGCCAGATGGTCATGAGATTGGTGCCGAACTCCCGGCCGGCGTCTATGCCGCGCTTGGTCAGCTCCACGGCCTCCCGGCGCACGCGGGCCTCAGGATGGGTAAAGGCGCCGAGCTGAAACTCCGGCAGAGTGTTGTAGCGCATGGCCATGCCGTTGACATGCAGGCCGTGATCGGCGATAAATTCACGCAGTTGCGGAATATCGTTTTTTATATGCTGCGGATAGTTGAGATCCACATCGGTCAGACCCTTGACCGTGGCGGCACGCTCAATCATCTGCCTGGTAGAGGGTTTTCCCTTTAAATCAGGCCAAAAGGCGTGGGCACAGGAGGCAAAGGAATTCAGACGGGTGGCAAATCTTACTTCAGTGGTCATTCTTCAATTCCTTATTGCAGAGGTTTTATCTGTTTTTAAATTTACTGCTTTATATAAATTTGTGAAGATGTTTTATTTTATGAATACGTTTGCGATCACAAAACTGCGGAGAAATCACGCTTTATTGTGATCACGATCTATAAAATACTTCACGGTTTTTAAAATTAGCGTGCACTAACCTGTGTACCCATGCCAATGGCGGCAAAATCGCAAGCAAAAGCACGCCCGGAGCACACCGCCGGCAGAGCGGCGGCGACGGGATCGGGAGGAAGAAAGAAAAGACTTGAGAAAGGCGGGGCCGGAGATCTGCTTTAGTGGGGTTTGTTTTCCTTGAGGGCGGCCTCGCGCACCTGCAGGGCAAAGACCTGAGTGGCCCTGAGCATGGGCTGCAGCAGCTGAGCCTGCTGCTGTGGCGGGATGTTGCTGCCGTGATGGGCCATCAGCAGGCACAGGGCCTGCAGGGCTTCATCTCCCTGCAGCAGAGCTGTATCTCCCTGACCGCACAGCGAGCGGAAAAAGTTACTGCTGCTGCAGTCCGCCTTCAGCTGCAGCTGATCGCGCAGCACAATGGAAAAACCGGCTCTGCCGTCATTTTTGAGCAAATTGAATTTACGCCCGGCTCTGGCGCCGTGAAAAATCAAATAAAGCTCATCATCATGAAACCAGGGGGCATAATTCACCGGTACGGCGTAGGGGTAAGGATCATCCCGCAGGGCCAAAGTCATGACCCGGCCGGCGGCAAAGGCGGCCAGTACTTTTTGCGGATCGCTTTCAGATCGGGCAGCGCGGCGCACCGCAGCCAAAGTAAACATAGCAAAACTCCTGCAGATACTGCTGAAAAGAAGACACAGGGTGATTGTGGCGCACAGCGGCGCGAAAAGAAAGATCTGCGCTGGGCAGGGCAGGGAAAGATAAAAAGCAAAGAGAAAAGGGAAAGAAAGAGAAAAGATGAGGTATGTAGGGAAGGAAGAGCCGGCCCCAGTCCGGGGCCGGTTCGGCAGCGCTGCGGCTGCCTGAGATCTGATTTAGATCTTCTCGCGAATGCGGGCAGCCTTGCCGGTGCGCTGACGCAGATAGTACAGCTTGGCACGGCGCACATCACCGCGACGGGTGACCTTGATGGAGGCGATTAAGGGAGAGTGGGTCTGGAAGACACGCTCTACGCCCTCGCCGGAGGAGATCTTGCGCACAGTGAAGGAAGAATTCAGACCGCGGTTGCGCTTGGCAATCACGTTGCCCTCAAAAGCCTGCAGACGGCTCTTGTCACCTTCAATTACGCGTACTTCCACGCGTACGGTATCGCCCGGATTGAACTCAGGGATATCAGTGCGGAGCTGCTCTTTCTCAAGAGCGTCAATAATAGGATGGCTGGCCATGTTATACCTACCCTTTATTTGGTAAAAAAGTTACTAATCGAGCTTTCCGCTTTCTGCGAGGTAGAGTGCAAGCAGCTCTTCCTCCTCAGCGTTAAGCCTGCGGGACTTCAGCAAATCGGGCCTTTTTTCCCAGGTACGCCCCAGCGACTGCATCAGTCTCCAGCGTTTAATCTTTGCATGATCACCGCTCATCAGCACCGCCGGTACCTGCATCCCGTAAATTTCCTCGGGACGGGTATACTGCGGGTAATGCAGCAGGCCGTCTGCAAAACTGTCTTCCATGGCATTGCGAATGTCGCCAAGCACGCCAGGCACCATTCGTGATGCTGCATCGATCACACACATTGCGGGGAGTTCGCCGCCCGACAACACGTAGTCACCGATAGAAACCTCCAGATCGACTTCTTTCTGAAGGATACGTTCATCGATACCCTCGTAGCGACCTGCTACCAGGATCACCGACCCCCATGAATGGATTCTCGTGACCAGTGAGTGGTTGAGAGGCACACCTTGCGGCGACATGTAAACAACCTTCGTTCCCGGGGGTGCATCGCGTCTGGCTGAGGCGATGGCATCGCTTAAGGGCTGAACTTTCATCAGCATGCCTGGTCCGCCGCCGTAGGGGCGGTCGTCCACGGTCCTGTGGCTGTCATGGGCAAAATCGCGCGGATTGTAGCACCTGATTTCAATCAGGCCCTGGGCCACAGCCCTTCTGGTTACTCCAGACTCCGTCAATGCCCTGAACATTTCCGGGAAGAGCGAGACAACTGCAAAAAACATGTCAGTAATCTTCGCCCCACTTCACCCTGATAATACGTGCATCGAGATCAAGTGCACTGACTATAGGGCCTCTTACAAAAGGTATCAACCGCTCCCGCGGCTGTCCTTTTTTCAGGTCAGAGGGAGACACTACCAAAAGCGGAGCGGCTCCGTGATCCACTATCCCTGACACTATGCCAAGGTCGACATCATCAAGGCCTATTACTCTGCAGCCTTCCAGGTCTGTCAGGTAAAATTCGCCTTCTGCTGTCGGGGGCAAGCTTGAACGCTTGATCCCTATTTCCATACCCGTCAGCTGCTGTGCAGCCTCGCGGGTATCAACCCCATCTATTTTGGCTATAAAGCCTTTCTGATGAGGCTGCCAAGCTGTTGCCTGAACCTCACGCCAATCTTCTCCACGCCGACGAATATACCATGGCGAGTAGTCAAAAAGGTTTTCAGGACGCTCGGTAAAGGACTGTACTCTTATATAGCCCTTCAAACCATGAACAGCACCAAGTCTGCCCATGGGGCGCGGTACATCACCTGCCATGCAGATGATTAGGCTGAAGCAGCCTCTGCAGCAGCCTTGGCCTCGGCCTCAGCCTGACGCTTGGCCAGCAGGGCAGCACGCTTCTCTTCGCGGTGCTTGGCAAAAGCCTCAGCGCCCATCTCGTTCTCTTTGAGCAGAGCCTTGACGCGATCGGAAGGCTGGGCACCGACGGACATCCAGTGCTCGATGCGGTCAGTCTTCAGGCTTAAACGCACTTCCTGGCCACGGGCGATCGGGTTGAAGAAACCGACCTGCTCAATGAAACGACCAGTTGCAGGATAACGGGCATCTGCAACCACTACGTGATAGAAGGGACGCTTCTTGGCGCCCAGACGACGTAAACGAATGACTACCATTTCGTATTTACCTATTTACAGTGAAGAACTGCTCCCCCAAGGAGCAGCTCATGATCAAATACAGTTGTGCGATTTTACTCAATTTAAGACAAAAATCAAGGCCGCAGCGCAAATATCAGGGGTCCTGCGGCTGCCTCAGCGCCGGCGTTTGCCGCCGCCGCGCAGCATCCTGGCCATGTTGCCCATGCCGCCCATGCCTCCCATGTTGCCCAGCAGGCCGCGCATGGCACCGGCCATGCCGCGCATGCCGCCCTTGCCTACCTTTTTCATCATGTGCTGCATGGAATCAAACTGACGCAGCAGCTGATTGACTTCATGAATCTGCACACCGGCACCGGCGGCTATGCGCTTTTTGCGCGAACCCTTGATAATGGCCGGCTGTGCCCTTTCCTTGGGGGTCATGGAATTGATGATGGCCTCCAAGTGGGCCAGCTGTTTGTCATTGACCTTGTCTCTGATCTTGTCGGCCATGCCGGTCATGCCCGGCAGCTTGTCCAGCAGTCCGGTCATGCCGCCCATTTTCTTCATTTCCTGCAGCTGTTCGCGGAAATCCTCCAGGGTAAAGCCCTCACCCTTTTTGATCTTTTTGGCCAGGGCTTCGGCCTTTTTGACATCGGCTGTGCGCTGCAGATCCTCAATTAAGGACAGCAGATCGCCCATGTTGAGGATGCGGGAGGCTATGCGGTCGGGATGGAAGGGCTCCAGGGCCTTGACCTTTTCACCCATACCCAGGAACTTGATCGGCCGGCCGGTCACCTCGCGCACCGAGAGGGCGGCACCGCCGCGGGCATCACCGTCGGCCTTGGTGAGCACCACGCCGGTCAGCGGCAGGACCTCGGCAAAGGCCTTGGCTGTGTTGGCCGCATCCTGACCGGTCATGGCATCAACCACGAAATAGGTCTCTATGGGGTTTAAGATCTCGTGCAGATCGTGAATTTCCGCCATCATGTCCTGATCTACGGACAGACGGCCGGCTGTATCGACAATCAGCACATCAAAGGCATAGCGTTTGGCATGATCCAGGGCCAGACGGGCAATATCCTGCGGCCGCTGTGAGGCGTCGGAGGGGAAAACTTCAGTGGCAGTCTCGCGCCCTAAGGCGGCGAGCTGTTCAATGGCGGCCGGACGGTAGGTGTCGGCCGACACCATGATGACCTTTTTCTTCAGTCTTTCCTTTAAGTACAAGGCCAGTTTGGCGGCAGTGGTGGTTTTGCCGGCGCCCTGCAGACCGGCCAGCAGAATGACGGCCGGCGGCTGACAGGCCAGATTGATTTCCCCGTCTCCGGCCTCTCCGCCCATGGAGTTGACCAGCTCGGCATAAACAATCTTGATGAATTCCTGTCCCGGAGTAAGGCTCAGGCTGACTTCCTGGCCCAGAGCCCGCTCCCTGACGCGGCTGGTAAAACTTTTGACCACCGGCAGCGCCACGTCCGCCTCCAGCAGGGCGGTTCTGACCTCGCGCAGGGTCTCTTTAATATTCTCTTCGGTAATACGTCCCTGACCGCTGATGTTCTTCAGGGTGCGGTTAAGACGCTCGGTAAGATTTTCAAACATGGCAAATCCTGGCTGTAAAAAACTACTGCCAGATTATAGCCCAATTGCGCGGCAAACGTGCCGCAGAGGGCAGGAGGGCGGGCGGGAAGAGAGGGCAGTAAAAAACCGGACACCAGTCCGGCTTTTTGCTTTGCTATGCCGCCTCCCGAATCCGGGGCTGGCGGCTGCTTAATCTGCCAAAATACAGATTATTCCTTAGGGGCCAGCCACTCGGCGGCGAAATCCTGACCCTTCTTGATGTTGCCTTCGAGCACAGGAATGAGCTCGGAGAGGCACTTCTGCTCGTACTCGGAGAGGCAGCCGATCTCCAGGACCTTCTCCCAGCCGTTGACGCCAAACTGCAGGCGCTGGGCAAAGAACTGGGCATAGCCGGACTGGCCTTCGGTATAGCCGTACTCGGTAACACCAGGCTCACCCATTAAGCCGCGGAGGACCTTCAGGGCAAAGCGGGCACCGGCGCAGGCCATGGACAGGGTAGCAGAGCCGGCACCAGCCTTGGCTTCCACTACTTCAGTACCGGCATTCTGAATGCGGCGGGTGAGTTCGTCCACGCGCTCGGCGGAAATCTTGCCGGCACCCTGGACCTGGGAGAGCAGAGGCAGAATGGTGTTGCCGCTGTGACCGCCGATTACCGGCACAAAAGTGGCAGCCTTGGACAGGCCGAGCTCTTCACCCAGGAAGGTTTCGGAGCGGAGCACATCCAGCACGGTGACGCCGAACAGGCGGTGCGGATCATATACACCCTCAGCCTTCAGAACTTCAGCGGCCAGAGGTACGGTGGAGTTGACAGGATTGGTGATGATGCAGATGCAGGCCTTGGGGCAGACACGGGCGCAGTTCTGAACCAGGTTGGCTACGATGCCGGCATTGACCTTGAACAGATCATCGCGGGTCATGCCGGGCTTTCTGGCTACGCCGGCCGGAATTACTACAACATCAGCGCCTTCAAGAGCCTTGGGCAGATCGTCACCAGTATAGCCGTCCACGCAGACATCGGTAGGAACGTGGCTTAAGTCCTTGGCCACACCAGGGGTAAACGGAGCGACGTCATAGAGGCTTAACTTGGAACCTGCAGGAAGGGAATTCTTTAAAATTAAGGATAACGGCTGACCAATGCCGCCTGCAGCACCTAAAACGGTAACTTTCATGTCTTTACTCCTAAAGAAATTAATTTAATTTGCACTAAAAAAGCACAGAGAGTTTAAGGCACAGTCTGCAGTCCCCCTGAGCTTTTTTGTTTGATTTTGATCGTAACACAAAAATATGCAGCCCTGAGCCTCTTTTTTACGCCCCTGCGGACTTCTTTTGCACCTTGGGATCCAAGCTGCAAAATGAGGGCCGGAGCCCTCATTTCACTGCCCTGTTCCCCTGATCTGCTGCCGCGGCTGCAGGTCTCAGGGGGAACTGTTTTTTATAGCTGCAGGCAGGATCACTTCACTGCAAAATCAAGCAGTTTGTAGATTTCAGCGCGGCGGCCGTCTAGCACCTGTACGGCGGCGGCATATTCCTCACAGGTAGGCAGCCGGCCGAGCATGGCGGTGACGGCGGTGAGCTCGGCACTGCCCAGATAGACCTGAGCGCCCCGGCCCAGTCTGTTTTGGAAATTGCGCGTGGAGGTGGACAGCACCACAGCATTGTCGCGCACTCTGGCCTGATTGCCCATGCACAGCGAGCAGCCCGGCATTTCAATGCGGGCACCGGCCCGGCCGAAGACAGAGAACAGGCCTTCTGACTTGAGCTGGGCATTGTCCATGCGGGTGGGCGGCGTCATCCACAGTCTGACCGGCACTTCACTGCTGCATTGATTCAATATGGCGGCCGCGGCGCGGTAATGGCCTATATTGGTCATGCAGGAGCCGATGAAGCATTCATCTATCTTGGTGCCCTGCAGCTCAGAGAGCAGATGCACATCGTCGGGATCGCAGGGGACGCACAGAATGGGCTCGGTGATTTCAGAGAGATCTATGTCGATCACGGCAGCATAAGAGCAGTCAGGATCGGCATGCACGGGCTGATAATCCGCGGCACACTGATCCATGGCATCGGCGCGCCGGCGCAGGGCTGAGGCATCCTCGTAGCCTTCATCGGCCAGGCGGCGCAGGAAGGCGGCATTGGAGTGCAGATACTCCACCACCCTCTCTTTGCTGAGGGAAATGGCACAGGCGGCAGCCGAGCGCTCGGCTGAGGCGTCGGTCAGCTCAAAGGCCTGCTCGCAGGGTAAATCCTCCAGACCCTCGATCTCCAGGATGCGGCCGTTGAAGATATTCTTCTTGCCCTGCTTGTCCACGCTGAGCAGTCCCTGCTTCATGGCAAAGTAAGGAATGGCATGCACCAGATCGCGCAGGGTAATGCCGGGGTTCATGCGGCCGGAGAAGCGCACCAGCACGGATTCAGGCATATTCAGCGGCATCATGCCGGTGGCGGCGGCAAAGGCCACCAGACCGGAGCCGGCCGGGAAGGAAATGCCCAGAGGCATGCGGGTATGGCTGTCACCACCTGTACCTACGGTATCAGGCAGGCACATGCGGTTTAAGAAGCAGTGGATCACGCCGTCACCAGGCTTTAAGGCCACACCGCCGCGGCTGGTCATAAACCCGGGCAGAGTGCTGTGGGTGGTGATATCCACCGGCTTGGGATAAGCACAGGTGTGGCAGAAGGACTGCATTACCAGCGGGCACTGAAAGTGCAGGCAGGCCAGATCGCGCAGTTCATCACGGGTCATGGGACCGGTGGTGTCCTGAGAGCCGGTGGTGGCCACGGCAGGCTCGCAGTATTCACCAGGGCGCACGCCCTCCTTGCCGCAGGCCCGGCCTACAATCTTCTGGGCGCGGGTAAAGCCGCCGGTGGCCACAGGCACTGCTTCTTCGGCAAAGAAATCAGCCGGCGGCAGGCCCAGGAACTGCCTGGCTTTGGCCGTCAGGCTGCGGCCTATGATGAGATTGATGCGGCCGCCGGCCCTGACTTCATCCAGCAGTGCCGGACGCAGACTGAAGGTGCTCAGCACACTACCGTCGGCGTGGTTGAGCACCCGGCCGGTATAGGGCTCCAGATCTATGATCATGCCGTTTTCTATGGCGCTGACATCGCATTCCACCGGCAGGGCCCCGCTGTCCTCCAGGGTATTGTAGAAAATGGGAGCAATCTTGCCGCCCAGGACAAAACCGCCGCTGCGCTTGTTGGGAATGCCCTCTATATCGCGGCCTATGTGCCAGATCAGGGAATTGGCGGCACTCTTGCGCGAGGAGCCAGTACCTACCACATCACCCACATAGCACAGCTCATAGCCTTCTTCCTTGAGTTTGGCAATGAGGGATACCGGGCCGCGTACACCTTCCTCATCGGCCTGCAGATCGGGACGGGAGTTTTTAAACATGGCCATGGCATGCAGGGGGATGTCGGCCCGGGACCAGGCATCAGGAGCCGGGGACAAATCATCCGTGGTCACCTCGCCTGCCACCTTGAATACCTTCAGGGTAAGGCGCTCGGGCAGACCGGCGCGCTCCTTAAACCAGGAGCCGTCGGCATAGCGCTGCATCAGCTCCTGTGCTCCCGCCACTCCGGCGCGGCAGTCGGCACATAATTCATCAAAAGCATCGTAGATCAGCAGGGTATGGCTTAAGGCATCCACGGCAGCATCTTTGAGGGCAGGATCTTTTAAGGCTGCCAGCAGCGGCGCCACATTAAAGCCGCCCTTCATGCGTCCCAGCAGCTCCACGGCAGTGCGCGGATCGATCAGCGGAGAGCTGATCTCCCCGGTAATAATCCCCTGCAGAAAGGAAGCCTTGACGGCGGCGGCATCATCCACGCCGGCAGGCACGCGGCAGGACAGCAGCGAAACCAGGGTTTCGGCACTGCCGGCCGGCGGGTCGCGCAGCAGCGCACACAGCTCTGTGGTCTGGGAGGCAGTCAGCGGCAGCGGCTCCACGCCCATACTTTGTCTTTCAGCAGCCTGCTGAAAATAATCAGCAAGATATGAATATGCTTCACTCATAATTTTTTATCTTCTCTCATTGCACATGCTCTAAACCTGCGCAGATTTTAGCACGCCCCCCAAAATGCGGTCCCGCCGTGCACTGCTTTTAGGCAGTACCTGCAGATCTGAAATGCCAGGACCGCCACGGCTGCACTGTCAGTACGCAGTGCAGATTTTATTCTGCCAAAATAAAATACAGCAGCGCGACCCCGGTCCCCTTATTGCGCAAGGCGCCGGTGCTATAATGCACACTGTATGTTCCTCTTTCTGATGTCAGCTGCCCTATGCTCCACAGTACTGTCCTCATCCGCCCCTTTGCCTTAAGCGATCTAAAGGCTCTGGCGGCCTCCCTCAATGCCATCTGGTTTTCCCATGACCGCCGGCATACCCGCAGCGAAAAGCTGTTTGGTCTGCATTATCTGACGGCCTGTCTTGGCAGGGCCGATCTTTGTTTGTGCCTGGAAACAGACGATCAGATCTGCGGCGCGGTGATCTGCGCCCTGCCGGCTTCCGCCTCCGGATACACCATAGGCCGGCTGGGACGGCTGCAGAAATTTCTGCTGCAGGCGCTGTGTGCCTGCTGTGCGCTCGCCATCCGCCTCAATCCCTGCTGTGCTGACGGCAAAGCTCATCATCAGCGCTACGGGGAAAATTACCGCCTGCTGGCCGAACGGGTGCGGGATCGCCGCAATAAGGGTGAGATCATCCTGCTGTTTACCTCTCCTGCCGTGCAGGGGCGTGGTCTGGGGAAATGGCTGCTGCAGGCCGGAGAGCAGGCGCTGCAGGCCGGAGGAGCGCGGCAGATCTTTCTGCTGACCGATGTCAACTGTAATTTTAAGCTTTATCCGCGCTGCGGCTACACCCTGACGGATCGGATCAGCCTGGATTTTTCCGCCAGCCGGGGCGCCGGGGAAGATGTATTTGACTGCTTTATTTATGAAAAGACGCTCTGAGGCAGTGCATCAGCCTGAGACGGCAGCAGCAAATCGGCTATCTGTCCCCAGTCAAAGGCCGGACCGGGATCGCTTTTGCGCTGCGGCGCCACCGCGCTGTGGCCTGCTATATTGCCGCCTATGGCAGGATAGGCGCGGCGCAAAGCGGCAATAACCTCCCGCAGGGCGGCATACTGCCTGTTGGTATAGGGCTGCAGATCTGTGCCCTCGAGTTCTATGCCCACTCCGAAATCATTGCATTCCTTTTTACCGCGAAAGGCTGATCTGCCGGCATGCCAGGCCCGGTCCAGAAAGGACACATACTGCGTGATCAGCCCCTGCCGGCTGATGAAGACATGGGTGGATACTTCCAGGCCGGCTATGGAAGCAAAGTAAGGATGGGCGGCCGGATCGAGAGTATTGGTAAAGAGTTCATCTACATAAGGCCCCCCGAACTGTCCCGGCGGCAGGGAGATCCCATGCAGCACAATCAGCGAGATCTCCCAGGGCCGGGGACGGGGCCCGAAATTGCGGCAGGGAACCTGCCTGACCCCCTCCAGCCAGCCGGCCTTAATCTGCAGGGCAGCCATCAGCCTACAGCTCTGCTGCTGGCATCGATAAACTCAAAGACCCGCTCCTCCTGCCTGGCCTGAGAGCCGGCAAAGGAGATGAGTTCATAATTTCTGACATCGGAGAGCAGGGCGCGCAGCAGCATATTGTTGAGCTTGTGGCCGGTCTTGTAGGCCTTGAAGCTGCCTAAGATGCTGTGGCCTGACATGTAGAGATCTCCTATGGCATCGAGCATCTTGTGCTTGACGAACTCATTGGGATAGCGCAGGCCGTCGGGATTGACCACGCGGTAGTCATCCAGCACCACGGCATTTTCCAGCGAGCCGCCCAGGGCCAGATGATGGGCATGCATATACTCCACATCGCGCATGAAGCAAAAGGTGCGGGCCCTTGATACTTCAGAGGCAAAAGCGCGGCCGGTGAAGTTAAAGGAGAAATGCTGCAGATCGCGCTCCATGGCCGGATGATTGAAATCTATGGTCAAATCCAGCTGAAAACCGCCGTCGCTGGGGTTGAGCTCAGCCCACTTGTCCCCGTCCTCCACGCGTACCTTGCGGGCTACGCGCAAATAGCGCTTGGGGGCATCCAGATCCTGCACTCCCGTGTCTTCAAACAAGTAGATAAAGGGCTGGGAGGAGCCGTCCATGACCGGCAGTTCCGGGGCATTGACGTCCACATAGAGATTGTCTATGCCCAGAGCCGCCAGCGCGGCCGTCAGATGCTCCACCGTGGAAATGCGCACTCCGTCGAGATTGACCAGAGCCGTGCACAGCTGTGTATCCCGCACTGCATCCGGCTCGCACTTGATTGAAACCTGGGGATTTAAATCTGTTCTGGTGTAGATGATGCCGGTATCAGCAGGAGCAGGTCTGAATTTTACCTGTACCTTGGAACCTGAATGCAGTCCGATACCTGCTGCAGAAAAAGCTGATTTTATCGTTCGCTGCTTAATCATGGCAAAACTCAAGTTATGATTTTTTATACGAAATTTACCTGCATGGATGTATGTATCCATTTTATTACAAAATTCCCCCTTCTGCCGCGCTGGCAGAGAGAAAACGCAGATCTGATCCCAGTCTTGGACCGGGACGGCAGGAGATAAGTTCCCGGCTCAGCCCTCAGGGGACGATTTTAAACCGGCCCTGTGAGACCCCGGCAGTGAAAAAGGCCAGCTTGCGGCACTGCTTTAAAATGGTCCGCCGCCCCAGATACGGCAGATAATTATTGAGTTTGATCAAATTGTGCGAGCCGAAACCGTCAATAATGCAGAGGGACACTGCGCCGCTGTCAGTAAAGCGCCGCACCATGACATTGTGCGGCTGCAGATCGGAGGGCAGCACGTTCCAGCGCAGCAGATAATCCTTGAGCTCATCAAAGGCCTGCTGCAGCTCCTGCGCAGTAAGCCCCACAGTGCCCTCTCCTCTGATCTCCTCTGCCAGGGAGCACATCAGGCAGTCGGCAGAAGAGCGCATGTACTGCTGCATGAGCCCTATATAGGAGGCATTACCTACCGGACCGTAGTATTCAGGGATATGAGTAAAGGGCACCTGCCGGCGCTTGAGCAGGGCAAAATAGGAAATTTCCCGGCGGGTCTGCAGGCTGCGGCCGCGCCGGGAGAGCTTGATCACCCGGTCCGGCAGGGCCGGATCATACAGGCAGATCCTCTCATTGCCCTGGCCCAGCACCTGCAGGGCAGACAAATCCACCACCCGGCCCGCAATGTCCAGGGTCTGCCTGAGATCAAAATCCGCCGTCATATGCCCCCACTCGGTTACAGCTGTCAGTCAGCGCGGTTGCGCAGAATAGTCGGGACCAGCCATATATCATCCTGGTTGTGGCCGGGGGAGGCAGCCTGAGTCGGGGCCGGAGCCGGAGCGGCAGGCTGAGGCGCGGGTCTGGCGGCAGGCTGCGGCGGAGCTGCATGACGCGGCGGCTGCACTGGCTGCTGTTCGTCCCTGATTAAAGGCTGTTCCATTTGAATGCTGCCGCCGAAGCTGATGGGCAGCTCTTCTGCCGGCTGAGCCGGGGCCGGCGCGGCAGCAGGTACGGCCGCCGGCTGCGGCTGAGGCTGCGGAGCTGCAGGATGCGGCTGCAGTACAGGAGAGGAGTGCTGCTGGGCCATGGCAAAAAAGCCGCCGGCCGGAGCACTGCGGCCGCCTCTGCTGTCCGCCCTGCCGGAGGCCATACCGTCCACCATGGACTCGGCTGAGGTAATGCCGCTGATGATGATGGTCACGGCAATTTCGTCCTCGGCCAGTTTGTCATCAAAGGACAGACCGTATTTGCTGTCGGCCTGCTCTGAGGCATAGCTTAAGATCTTCTGGCCTATATCATTGATCTTGGTGACCGGGAAGTTGGGATTGATGCGGAAGTGCACCAGCAGGCCGGAGGCTGAATTGATATCCACCTGCTCGATGAGCGGATTGTGCACCACCTGATGTATGGCTTCATCCACAAATGCCGGACCCCGGCCGTAGCCTGTGCCTATGATGGCCATGCCGCGGTTGAGCATGGTGGTCTTGATGTCATTGAAGTCCACATTGATGAAACCGGGCGTGTAAATGATGTCGGTGACGCTCTGCACAGCCTGATAGAGCACATTGTTGGCAGCATTGAAGGCATTGCGGGTGGTGATATTCTGCCCCAGATTGCGCAGCAGCTTGTTGTTGTCCACTATGGTCAGGGCATCTACATTGCGGGCCAGGTTGGAAATACCCTTCATGGCATTGAGCTGCCGGGGTTTGCCCTCAAAATTAAAGGGCTTGGTCACCACTGCCACGGTCAGGGCATTGCATTCACTCTTGGCCAGCTCGGCAATCAGGGGAGCAGCTCCGGTACCGGTGCCGCCGCCCATGCCGGCGGTGATAAAGATCATGTCATAGCCCTGCATCTGCTTCTTGAGATCCTCACGGCTCTCCTCGGCAGCCTTGCGGCCCACCACCGGGTTGGTACCGGCGCCCAGTCCGCGGGTCAGATGTACGCCTATCTGCACTTTATGGGGGACGGTGGAGGCACTCAGGGCACCGCTGTCGGTATTGATGATCATAAAATCCACATGATCTATACCCTGCTCCATCATGTACTGCACGCTGTTGCCGCCGCCTCCGCCGACACCTACCACCAGCACCCGGCTTTCCCGGGGGCGCCTGAGGCCGTCCGAAGAGGCACCTGACACTGCTGCAACCTTAAAATCGCTCATCATTTTTTCCCAACGCCCGCTCCCTCCCGGGGCCGCAGGGCGCTCCTCCTTTACATGATTTGGTGAAAACGGCAGATCTGCAGTCCGTTCCGCCTGCAGCTCAGGCAGCCTGAGCCCAGGGTACTGCTGCAGTAAGTGGCTTACTGCGGGATCTTAACAGGAAAAACCACGCAGGACAGGCAGACGGGGGATCTTTTTTCCCCGTCCGCAGATCACTCAGTTCCTGTGGAGCAGGAAGTCAGGTACCTGCATGGCAGAGCTGCCGGCGGCGGCAGGCTCCTGCGGCACTGCCCGGGCAGCGGAGGGTATTCCCAGACCGGCGGCGGCAAAATTATCCGTGCCGGCGCCGGCGGCCGGTATGCCCTGCGCAGGCTGGGCGGCCGGAGCTGCGGCTGCGGCCTGGCGGGGGGCGCGGGGTACATAGTTTTCCCCGGCGTGGTGGCTGCGTATATCCTGATTGTCAGAGTTGTCTGCGGCTGAAATGCCGGTGATCAATATGGTGATCTCCACTTCATCTTCAGCCAGGTTATTGTCAAAAATAAGTCCTATCTTGCAGACGGCATTTTCATCGGCATAGCTCTGCACCTCGGAGAACAGTTCATCCACCTTGATCAGCGGCATGTTTTCATTGAGGCGCAGGTTGGCCAGCAGTCCGGAGGCAGATCTAATGTTCACCTGCTCAATCAGCGGACTGTGTATGGCCCGCTGTATGGCATCCTGCACAAAACTGCTGCCCTTGCCGCGGCCGCTGCCAATCATGGCATGACCGTGGCCCTTGAGCACGGCCTGCACATCGGCAAAATCCAGGTTGATGAAGCCGGGCTGAGTAATGGAATCGGTAATGCCCTTGACGGCATTGTAGAGCACATCATTGGCGGCATTAAAGGCATCGATCAAACCAATACCCGGTCCCAGATTCTTCAGCAGCTTTTCATTGTCAATGACTATCAGGCTGTCCACATATTTGGACAGTTCGGCAATACCATTCTCCGCATTCTGCATGTGCACCCTGCCCTCAAAGCTGAAGGGCCTGGTTACCACAGCCACGGTCAGGGCACCGCATTCGCGGGCCACGGAAGCTATGACCGGAGCGGCTCCCGTACCGGTACCGCCGCCCAGACCGGCGGTGATGAAGACCATGTCAGATCCCTGCAGCAGGGTTTTGAGATCCGCCCGGCTTTCCTCGGCCGCCTGCCGGCCCACCTGAGGATTGCAGCCGGCGCCCAGGCCGCAGGTAAGCTTGACGCCTATCTGTACCTTGGTGGGAGCAGTGGAGCGGGCCAGCGCCTGCATATCGGTGTTTACGGCCAGAAATTCCACGCCGCTCAGGCTTTGATTGATCATATGCTGCAGGGAATTGCCTCCGCCGCCACCTACTCCCACTACCCTGATCACCTGACCTACCTGACTGATATCCGCAGCGGCCATAGTGTCTGCACTGTTTACTGCGGCAATCTCAAAATTATCCATGTTTACCTGCCTGCTGTCTTCTGCTTATCTAATGCTGAATTTAAACCTTAACCTGCCCAAACAAACTTACAGCTCTTTTTCCAGCCAGGCCTTGACGGCCCTAATCATACGGCACAGTCTGCTGCCGCCTGCCTCCTCCGGCTCCTGTTCTGCGGTACTGCCGGAATCCTGAAAGCCCAGACGCAGCATACCGGTCAGCACCGCCAGGTCAGGACCGGGCTGTGCCTCCTGCGGGGCCTGACTCCAATCTGCCTTGGCATCTGCAGGCTGCAGTACTCTGACCCTGCCGTTGGGCAAAACCCGGCCGGCTGCATACTCAATGCCTTCAGTACGGGCTACGCCGCCGGTGAGCACAAAACCGGCCCCGAGCTGCAGTGACATATTATTATCGTCTTTGAGCCGGCGTTCTATTTGATCGCGTATGGAACGGAACAGATCCTGCAGCTCAGACCCTATGCAGGAAGCCAGTTCAGACTTGGAGAGAATAACTGTACCGTGCTGCTGCGGGACGCTGATGCTCTTGACGGCATCGCTGCCGTTCAGCAGTGCAGGATCGGCCACCCCGCACTGGCACTTGACGCGTTCGGCATTATCCATGATCAGGCCCCAGCGCATGGCTATGGCGCGGGTGATATTCTCGCCGCCGCGGTTTAAGCCAAAAGACAGGACCAGCCGGCCGCGCATATATACAGCCACATTGACCGTACTGGCCCCTATGTCAATCACCCCCACCCCTATGCGGCGTTCATCGTCGGACAGCACTGCTTCCGCCGCGGCCAGACCACTGAAGACGAACCTGTCCACCATGATGTCCGCACTTACCTTATGCAGGGCAGTGTTAATATTGCGCTGCAGATCCCGGCTGCACAGGATCAGATGCACCTGGGCATCCAGTTTGGAGGCAGCCAGATCAAGCGGTGCCGCCACCGGCACATCATCTATGAAATAATGCGGATCTGCATGCATCTGCACGTATTTATCCGACCGCAGCTTGCTGTTGAGCCATGCTTCCTCACGGCAGTGCCGGCAGTCCTGCGCGGTAATGGTGTTCTGTACCCGCACCGAGGCCTGTACATTTTCAGAAACAATACAGTTACCGGATACAGTCACCAGACACTGCCGCAGGCAGTATTCCAGCTCTTCGGGAATATCCTCCAGCAGTGAGGACAGCTTATCACTCAGGGCATTGAGATCTCCCACTGTACCCCGGTAGATCCCTGCTGAAGACGTGGTTTTGTACCACAGCACCTGCAGGACTCCATACTCATCCATGGCTCCGGCCATAATCCGCAGCACTGAGGAGCCTGCATCAATACCGATCAGCACCGGCTGCTGCGTGCCCTCATATTTTGTTCTGCTCCTGAAAAACATGTTTACTCCTGCTTGTTGCTGCGCTGCATAACGGCAAAACCGGTGTCATAACGCAAATCCACATACTCTGCACTGTTCAGATCAAATTCCCCGCCGGCCTGGGCCTGCAGAAAACGCTGCAGCCGCCGCAGTACCACCTGCTTTTCATTATCCCGGCCCAAAATCAGCTGTGTACCGTTCTGCAGGCGGATGCGAAAGCAGCGAATCTGATCCAGCGTCACCTCGGTCATGGTCAGATTATAGGCCGCCAGCTGCCGCATAAACATCACCGCCCGGGCATAAACCTCAGGAGCCAGTTCATCCCGCTCCGCCCCCAGACGCACCAGCGGCTCGGCAAACTGCTGCATATCGGGGTAAAAAACCACCTGATTTACGGCATCATAGAGGCCGTGATCATTCCAGCAGGCCGCCGGCACATGCTCCACCAGGGAGATAATCAGCACATCAGGCATTTTTTTGCGCACCTGCACCCGGGCAATCCAGGGCAGCTGCAGCAGCGCCTCCTGCAGCGGCGTGGTATCAAGTACTGCTATATTGCGCCCGGCACAAAGCGGACCGGCCACAGCCGCCACTTCCTGGCGGCTGACATGCTGCAGATCCCCGTCTATGAGCACAGCCCGCACCGGCAGGCTGCCCTCACTGTGCAGTGCCCGCATGAGATACAGATCCAGGCACAGCACCGCCACAGCCGCGACGGCAAAAAAGAGCAGCCCGGCGACAAAACGGCCGCGGCTGACCCTCTTTTTCCACCTGCGGAATAAAGCTGCCACCTGCCTGATCTCCGGGCCATGCCCGCCCTACTGCAGCTTCTGCCAGCGGGAGGAGAGTAGCCGGCAGACATGAGTAACCGAGCCTGCGCCCTGCGTCAGCACTATGTCATCGTCGCGCAGCAGCTGCTCCAGTATAGCCGGCACTTCCTCAATGCTCTGCACAAAATGCGGCTCCAGACGGCCTTTGCTGCGGATGGAGCGGCACAAATGCCGGCTGTCGGCTCCGGCCACAGGATCCTCGCCGGCGCTGTAGACCTCCAGCAGCACCAGTTCATCCACTTCCTGCAGCACCCGGACAAAATCCTCATACAGATCGCGGGTGCGGCTATAGCGGTGCGGCTGAAAGACCATGACCAGGCGCCGTCCCGGCCAGCCTTCCCGTACGGCCTTGATGGTGGCCGCCACCTCGGAGGGGTGATGGCCGTAGTCATCCACCAGGCTGACTGCCGCCCGGCCGGTATTAAATCTGCCGTAGCGCTGAAAACGCCGACCTACTCCCTCAAAGGTGGCCATGGCCAGTTTGATGGAGGCATCATCTATGCCCTCTTCCATGGCCACAGCCACAGCCGCGGCGGCATTTTTGGCCATGTGCAGACCAGGCAGGGTCAAACTGATGGCCAGAGGGCTGCGTCCGCGGCGGCGGATGACAAAGCGCGAGCCGCCGGCTTCAGGAGTATAGTCAGTCACCTGCAGATCAGCCCCCTCCTTGACGCCGTAAGTTACCACGGTGCGGCCTATACGCGGCAGCAACTTTTCAATCACCGGATCGTCAATGCAGACCACAGCCACGCCGTAAAAGGGCAGATTATGCAGAAATTCAATAAAGGTATCCTGCAGTCTGCCAAAATCTCCGCCGTAGGTGTCCAGATGATCAGGCTCAATATTGGTCACCACGGTAACCATGGGCTGCAGATGCAGGAAGGAGGCATCGGATTCATCGGCCTCGGCTATAAGATAGCGCGAGGAGCCCAGCCTGGCATTGGTGCCGGCGCTGTTGAGCAGGCCGCCGATCACAAAGGTGGGATCGAGCCCGGCCTTGGCATAAATACTGGCAATCAGGCTGGTGGTGGTAGTCTTGCCGTGGGTGCCGGCCACGGCTATGCCGTAGCGGTAGCGCATCAGCTCGCCCAGCATCTCGGCGCGACGCACCACCGGAATGCGCCGGCGTACTGCCGCCGCCACCTCGGGATTGCCCTGATGTATGGCCGAGGACACCACCACTACGCTGGCATCGCGCACATTTTCCGGAGCATGGCCTATAAAGACCCTGATGCCCAGACTGCGCAGATGCTCGGTGACATGGCTGTCGGCTATATCCGAGCCCTGCACCTGATAGCCTTCATTGCACAATACCTCGGCTATGCCGCACATGCCGGCGCCGCCTATACCTACAAAGTGAATGCAGTGCACCTTGTGCATCAGGGGCACGCTCAGCTTAATCCTGCTTTTTTCCTGTAAATCATTCATGGCTTCAAGTCATTCCCGCCGTCTGCCTGCAGCAGGCGGCATATCAGTCTCCACTGCCTATCAATTTCTCTATTTCCGCCAGCACCAGTCCGGCGGCATCAAGGCGCGCTGCCTTTTTCTGGCAGGCCGAGCGGCGCTGCAGTTCACCTCTCTCCAGGCAGGGCTGCAGGGCTGCGATCAGGGCCTCTGCCGTCAAATCGCGCTGGGCAATCAGCTCCGCTCCGCCGCCTGCCACCTGGGAGGCGGCATTTTTGGTCTGATGATCATCCACGGCTGTGGGCAGAGGAATATACACGGCCGGCATTCCGGCAGCCGCCACTTCAGCCGCCGTCAGCGCGCCGGCCCGGCAGATCACCACATCAGCCTCCATATAGGCCGCTGCCATATCATCTATAAAATCAGCCGCCTGACAGGCAAAAGAGGCTCCGGCATAACGCTCCTGCACGGCTGCGCTGTTGCCCCGGCCGCACTGATGGCGCACGGAGAGCTTAAACCCGGCCGGCGTCACTACCTGCGCGCAGAACTCCTGCAGCAGGGCCGGCAGCTTTTCATTTAAGGCCTGCGCTCCCAGGGAGCCGCCCACCACCAGCACATGCAGGGTCTGATCCTGCAGAAAAGTGCGCGCCTGGTCGTGCAGGGCGGCTATTTCCGGGCGTACAGGATTGCCGGTGACCACGCATTTGGGCCCGCTGAAGGCTCCGGGGAAGCCCAGCAGCATGCGGTCTGCCAGATGAAAGAGCAGGCGGTTGGTCATGCCGGCGGCGGCATTCTGCTCATGCACGATCAGCGGAATATGCAGCAGTTTGGCCGCCAGTCCTCCCGGACCTGAAGCATAACCGCCCATGCCTATGACCACATCAGGCTGGAATTTTTTAATTACCGCCCGAGCCTGCCTGATGGCCCGGCAAATCATCAGGGGAGCGCCCAGCATGGTCTTCAGGCCGTTGCGGCGCAGTCCGTGCACCTGAATATAGGCTATATTGAAGCCGGCTTTGGGCACCAGAATTTCCTCCATGCGGCCGCGGGCGCCCAGCCACAGGATTTCAAAACCCTGGGACTGCAGCCTGCGGGCTATGGACAGCGCCGGCATCACGTGGCCGCCGGTGCCGCCGGCCATAATCAATGCTTTTTTCATATCAGTTTTTCCCTCCGCCTTCTTCTGCGGCCAGTGCTGCCGGCGGCAGCTGCCACCCCCGCTCGGCTTTAGGCAGGTGCCACTCATAATCAATGCGCAGCACCAGGGCCAGTGCCGCCATGGAAATCATCAGCGAGGAGCCGCCGTAGGAGATGAGCGGCAGAGTAAGTCCCTTGGTGGGCAGAGATCCGGAGGCGGCACCTATATTGATAAAAGTCTGCAGGCAGAACCACAAACCTACCCCGAAGGCGGCAAAGCCCTGAAAATAGGGACCATGCCGCAGAATGCGCACCGCAAGCAGCACAGCCTTGCAGACTATGACGTACTCCAGCACCAGCACCCCAATCATACCGACCAAACCCAGCTCCTCACCCAGGATGGAGGTAACAAAATCAGTATGGGCCTCAGGCAGATATCCCAGCTTTTGTATGGAATTGCCCAGGCCCTGTCCGAGCCAGCCGCCGCGCCCGAAGGCCATCAGCGACTGCGTCAGCTGATAACCGGAGCCGAACTCATCGGCCCAGGGGTCGAGATAGGACATCACGCGGGCGACGCGGTAGGGCTGCACCACCACCAGCAGGCCGCCTGCAGCTCCGACCAGGATGATGGTCAGCACATATTTGACCATGCCGGCGCCGGCTACAAACAAAATCCCCAGGGTTATGGCCGTCACCACCACCAGCGAGCCGAAATCAGGCTGCAGCAGCAGGAGCACGGCAATCAGAACGATGAAGAGCAGCGGCTTGTAAAAGCCCTTGTTCTGTGTGCGGATTTGATCTATATGCCTGTTGGCATAGGCAGACAAATACAGCACCCAGCTGAGCTTTAAAATTTCCGCCGGCTGTACATTAAAGGGGCCGAACTCAATCCAGCGTTTGGCATCATTAATGTCCCGGCCTACGATCAGCACGGCTATGAGCAGCAGCAGGGCCAGCACCACGGCTACAGAAGACAGGTGCTGCAGCACAGCCGAAGGCAGGGAGGCTGTGAAGACAAAAACCAGCAGGCCCAGCACCACATACACGCACTGTCTTTTCAAATAATACATGCCGTCGCCAAAACGGACCTCGGCCTCCATCACCGAGGCCGAGCTGATGAGTACCAGGCTCACTCCCAGCAGGAGCAGCACCGTCACCATCAGCATGCGGTCAAAGCCAGGTCCCTGCCGCAGGGGCTTGCCCTTGTGCAGCATTAATCTTCCCTGTGACCCAGATGCGTCACCAGGTTCACAAAAATGCGTCCGCGCTCCTCATAGCCCTTGAATTGATCAAAGGAGGCACAGGCCGGCGAGAGCAGTATGGCCTGTCCGGGCTGGGCATACTCAAAGGCGGCGTTGAGGGCCTGCCTTAAATTAAGTGCCCCCTGCGTGTACTCAGGGTCCAGGGCCAGCAGCTTGTCGGCATCGCGGCCGAAGCAGAAGATCTTTTTGACTTCCCCGCCCAGATACTGTTTGAGCGGGCTGAAATCCTGGCCCTTGCCCAAACCGCCGGCCAGCAGAATAATGCCGGCCGGATGCCGGTCGCACAGGCCCTCTATGGCCGCCTGGGCTGAGGCTACATTGGTGGCCTTGGAGTCATTGTAGAAGGACACGCCGTCGAGCACCCGTACCAGCTGACAGCGGTGCTCCAGTCCCTGGAAGGTGCGCAGGGCTTCAATCTGGGCCTTCTCGGAAATGCCGGCGGCATCGGCCAGGGCCATGGCAGCCAGGGCATTGAGCTCATTGTGGGTGCCGCAGATGACCAGATCACGGCAGTTGAACACCCGTCTGCCCTTCTTGGTCAGGAAGGTGCCCTCGGAAGTCACTTCCCGGCCGTAATCCTGATTGTCCAGACCAAAGGAGGCAAAATACTGGCCGTCCTCAGGCACAGTGCGCTCATCATCGCGGTTGACCACAATATGACTGCAGTTGTTGAAGATCTGTTTCTTGGCCCTGGCATAAAGCTCTATGTCGCCGCGGTAGCGATCCAGATGATCCTCGGAAACATTGAGAATGGTACCGGCCTGCAGTTTGAGCGAGAAGGTGGTCTCCAGCTCAAAGCTGGACAGCTCCAGCACATAAAGCTCTACTTTGTCAGACAGGATATCAAACACCGCCACGCCGAAATTGGCTCCCACGGCCACCTTGAGATTGTCGCAGTCGGCCATACTGGCCACCAGGGAGGTCACGGTGGACTTGCCGTTGGAGCCGGTAATGCCTATGACCGGAGCCTTGGCCTCAAAGGCAAACAGCTCTATATCGCCTATGATCTGCACGCCGGCTGCGGCGGCAGCCTCCAGCTCCGGCAGATGTATGCTCAGTCCCGGGCTGCAGACTATGATGTCGAATTTCAGCAGCTCAGCTGCATTCAGCGGCCCCAGGTTCAAATCCACGCCGCGCGGAATTTCATCTACATAGGGGGGATTCATGCGGGTGTCAAATACAGACAGCCGTTTGAGGTCGTGTTTGAGCAGATAGCCGATCACTGCGATATTGGATATGCCCAGTCCGACTACCGCCACTCTCCTGCCGTTTAAATTAGTGTTCATGATCCAAACACCGTCCATCACCCGGCCCTGACTGAGGGAGGTACGGAAACGGTCTCCTGTTGAAGGTTGCCTATCCCCCGGTTCCCGGCCGCTCCGGCCCGCAGTGGCAGGGAGCAGGACAACAGGGGGGCCATAACGCTGCTCAGCGCAGCTTCAAAGTAATAAGTCCCAGCAGCACCAGTACCACCGTGATGATCCAAAAACGCATGAATACCCGGGGTTCAGGCCAGCCGCCCTTCTCAAAATGATGATGTATGGGGGCCATTTTGAAAATGCGCCTGCCGGTCAGCTTAAAGGAGCCCACCTGCAGGATCACGGATATGGTCTCCAGCACAAAAATGCCGCCCATGATCACCAGCAGCAGTTCCTCCCGCACCAGCAGGGCCAGGATGCCCAGCAGGGCGCCCAGGGCCAGCGAGCCCACATCTCCCATGAAGACTTCTGCGGGGTAGGTATTAAACCACAAAAAGCCCAGTCCCGCACCACACACAGCAGTGCAGACCACCACCAGCTCCGAGGCCTTGGGCAGATAGGGAATATAGAGGTAGGCGGCATAATTGGCATTGGAGGTCAGCCAGGCAATCAGCCCCAGGCCGGCGGCCACCGTCACCGTGGTGATAATGGCCAGACCGTCCAGACCGTCGGTGAGATTGACGGCATTGGAGGAGCCGGTCAGCACAAAATAAGCCAGGGGAATGATCAAAAAGCCCAGATCTGGCATGAAGTCCTTGAAGAAGGGCACCACCAGCGTGGTTTCCGCCCTGGTGTCGGCCAGGCCGTAAATGGCGCAGGACAGGCCCAGCGCGGCGGCGGACTGCCAGAAGTACTTGTATTTGGCCCGCAGACCGTGCGGATCGTGACGCACCACCTTAAGGTAGTCATCGGCAAAGCCAATCAGCCCGTAAACCACCACGGTGATGATGCAGAGCATAAGGTAGAGGTTGTCCAGCCGGCCCCAGATGAGGCAGGTCAGCACTATGGTCAGGTTGATGAGTATGCCGCCCATGGTAGGGGTGCCCTGCTTTTTCAAATGGCTTTCCGGGCCGTCCCGGCGCACCACCTGGCCGAAATGCAGCAGCTGCAGCCGGCGTATCACCAGGGGACCAAAGCACAGCGACAAAAAGAGCGCGGTGAGGAAGCTTAAGGCCGCCCTGAAGGTCAGGTACTCAAATACCCTGAAAGTGTCAATAAAATTCGACAGATAATTAAATAACAAAACTGCCATTATAATTGAAATCTCTTGGACAAATAATCAACAATAAGATGCATCTGCATGCCATGACTGCCCTTGACCAGCACGGTACAGGCCTGCCCGGCCGCAAGCCTCGAGGCCAGCTGCTCTCCCAGGGCGGCATTGAGAGCCTCATGGGCGGCAAAATGCTGCGCCCCGCTCCCCCAGGCCTCACAGGATAGTTTGGACCACTGTCCTATGGCGGCAAAGGCATCGGCCCGACCGCGGGCATATTCCCCTACCTGCCGGTGCAGATCGGCCGCTTGCGTCCCCAGCTCTCCCATGTCGCCGAACACCATTACCCTAAAGGAGTCCCTGAAGGCAGAGAGCACATCCAGGCCGGCGCAGACGGCATCAAAGCCCGCATTATAAGCATCATCAATTAAAGTTAAAGCCCCCAGGCGAATCAGGCGCAGCCGGCCCTGCATGCTGCGGCAGAGTTTGAGCCCGGCACAGACCTGCTGAAAATCCGCGCCCAGGCTGAGGGCCAGCGCCGCGGCGGCCGCGGCATTGCCGGCATTGTGCCTGCCGGGCAGATCCAATGACAGACTGGCGCTCTGCCCCTCATGCTGCAGGACAAAACTGATGCCGCCTGGTCTTTCCTCTACATCACTGAAGCGCACAAAATTGTCAGCCCCGCTGCCAAAGGACAGCAGCCGGCCCTGAGCGCGCATGGAGGCAAAATCACTGCACCAGCGCGCAAAATAGCTGCTGTCCGCCGGCACCAGGCCTGTGCCGCCGCGCCTGCAGACATCTTCTAGGATCTCGCTTTTGCCCTGATACACCCCGTCCTGCGAGCCAAAGCCCTCTATGTGTGCCCGCCCCACATTGTTGATGAGCGCGGCATCAGCCTGCACAAATTCGCAGGTGCGGGCTATGTCGCCCCGGTGACTGGCTCCCTGCTCAATGACGGCAAAATCATGATCCTGCCGCAGGCGCAGCAAAGTCAGCGGCACGCCCACATCATTGTTGAAATTGCCCTCGGTATAGAGCACAGATCCGCACTGCCCCAGCACGGCGGCAGTCATTTCCTTAACGGTGGTCTTGCCGCAGGAGCCGGTCAGGGCCCCCACCCGGCCGTGGAACTGCGCTCTGACACACAGGGCACACAAACCGTACAGGCGCAGGGTATCGGGAGCGGCGAGCAGCAAAGCCCCGCTGTCCTGCAGGCTGCGGCACAGCTGCGGCTCTTTGTGGACAAAATCAACGCTGACGCCGAGCACGGCCGCGCCCTGCTCCCGCGCCTGCTGCAGATAATCATGCCCGTCAAAACGCTCACCGCGGAGGGCAATGAAAAAATCCCCGGGCTGCACCCGGCGGCTGTCGGTGCAGACTGAGGAAATCTCCAGAGCGGCTGCGGCGGCGGGAGCAGGCGGCAGCAGCTGCAGGGCGCTGTCCCGCGCCAGCAGATCGCTTAAGGCAAAAGCTATCATTTCACATCCTCCTCCTGATACAGCGGGGCCGGGGCGGGCAGTCCCAGTTTGCGGCATACTTCCTCCCGATCGGAGAAATGTATGGTGCGGTCGGCAAAGATTTGATAATCCTCATGGCCCTTGCCGCAGATCACCGCCACGCTGCCGGGCTCGGCTGCCGCCAGCTCACAGGCTTTTTCTATGGCTTCCCGGCGATCGGGGATCACCGACACCCTCTGCCTGTCTGCAGCAGCTCCCAGCAGCATCATATTGATGATCTCCTGCGGATCTTCATCGCGCGGATTGTCCTCGGTCAGGATCACCACATCTGAGTTGACCAGGGCCTTTAAGGTCATAATAGGCCGCTTGCCGGCATCGCGGTTGCCGCCGCAGCCCAGCACGCAGATCAGCTTTTTGCTGACGCTCATATGCTCGCGGGCCGCCCGCAGGGCCTGCTCCACGCCGTCAGGAGTGTGGGCATAATCCACAATGACAAAGGAGCCGTTGCCTGCGGCAAAGCGCTCCATGCGCCCCACCACCGGCTTGAGGCTGCTGATGGACGAGAGCAGAGCCCCGTAAGGCAGGGAGAGGGTATTGAGCACGGAGAGGGCGGCCATGAGATTGGAGACATTGAAGCTGCCCAGCAGCGGCAGATGTACCTCATTGCTCCCCGCGCCGCTGTTGATGCAGAAGCGGGTGCCGTCGGGGACAAATCTCAGCTGCGAGTAGAACAGCCCGCGGCGGCCGGTGAGCATGCCCAGAGAGGCGTCAGAACCGTAAAATACAGCCTCCTGCCTGGTATTGAGGAAATTGCGGCCGTATTCATCATCTATATTGATGACCACATTCTCCTGGGATTTGACCGAGGACAAAAAGTGGGATTTGGCGGCGGCATAGCACTCCATGGTCCCATGATAGTCCAGGTGATCGCGGGTGAGATTGGTGAAGACTCCGGCGGCAAAGGAGCACTGATCCACCCGGTTCTCGGCCGCCCCTATGGAGGACACTTCCATCACGGCATACTGACAGCCCTGCTCCACGGCCGCATTAAGGCAGCGCTGCAGCTCAATGGGCTCCAGGGTGGTATTGGCCGCCGGAGACATGTGACCTATCCTGCCGCAGCCCAGGGTGCCCAAAATCATGCACTTTTTGTGCAGGAACTCCAGCATCTGGGCAATCAGAAAACAGGTGGTGGTCTTGCCATTGGTGCCGGTGACGCCGATCAGGCGCAGTTTGGAGCTGGGGTGGTCAAAAAACTCCGCCGCCAGTCTGGCCAGGGGCGGATCGCGGCGCATCACCACCACCGGGGTATCCCCGCAGAGGCGGAGTACTTCCTCATCCGTATCCATAGTGTCCAGCATTATGGCTGCCGCCCCGCGTTTTACCGCATCGGGAATAAATTTACGGCCGTCAAAGTGCCGGCCCCGGCGGGCGTAAAACACTGCACCTGGGGAAACCTTGCGGGAATCGCTGACCATGTCGGTCAGCACCACGCTGTCCTCCCTGCCCTCAAAGTTAAATCTTTTGTATCCAAAATTTTTGATAGTTTTCAATAATTTCTGCATGGCTGCATTTTCCTAACAGCAATTTCCCAGGAGGCCGGCCTGAGCTACTTGTCCGGCGGCACATTATAAAGCTGCAGCGCCCTGGTCATGACATCCCTGAATACCGGACCGGACACGACACCGCCGGAATAAGATACCCGGGAAGGATTGCGGATGGAGACCACCATGGCAAAGCGCGGCGCTGACAGCGGCGCAAAACCGGCAAAGGTGGCCGTATACTGTTTTTTGGTGTAACCGCCCCGGGAGGCTATGAGTGCCGTACCGGTCTTGCCGGCTATGCGGTAACGGTCTATGGCGGCCCGCGAGCCTGTACCGCCTTCCACCACGGTCTCCAGCACCTGATGCATCCGTCTGATTTCCGCGGCACTGGCCACCTGCACCGGAGTGGGGGCCTGGGGCAGCCGCAGGATGGAAACCGGCACCCTGGCGCCGAAATTGGCCAGGGTGGCATAAGCTG
Source organism: uncultured Enterobacterales bacterium (assembly GCA_964424565.1). GTDB lineage: Bacteria > Pseudomonadota > Gammaproteobacteria > Enterobacterales > Succinivibrionaceae > Avisuccinivibrio. The sequence goes on along the minus strand of CAYRIZ010000007.1, from coordinate 21,153 downwards.
AAGTCAGCTGCAGGGCCGTAACCGTAATGCCGTAGCCGTAGCCCAGGGTGGCTTTGTCAATTTCTGCCCAGAAAGGCCTGTCGGCGCGCAGCATGCCGGCCACCTCACCGCTTAATCCCGAGGAGGTGCGGGAGCCCAGGCCGAAGCGCTGCAGCATATCCATGATGGGACCAGGTCCGGTACGCATGGCTATGCGGGCCATGCCTATATTGGAGGAATATTTCAGCAGATCAGCCAGCGTCGAACCTTTGCCCATGGCGTGGGTATCACGCACTTCCTTGCCGTCCACCACCAGTCTGCCGGTGTCAACCACCTCAGTCCAGCTGACGGTACCGTGCTCCAGGGCGGCCAGCGACACCAGAGGCTTGAGGGTGGAGCCGGGCTCAAACACATCGGTGACCATGCGGTTTTTGGCCTTTTCGCCGTCAAAGACCGTGCGGTCGTTGGGATCAAAGGAAGGCACGGACACGGCCGCCAGCACTTCCCCGGTTTTGACGTCCATCAGGACCAGGGTGCCGGCATCAGCCCCGAACTTATTTAAGGCACTGCTCATGGCATCGTAGGCTATGGCCTGCAGACGATCGTCCACCGAGAGCATCAGATTGCCGCCTGATTTGCCTTCCCTGAGCACCCCCAGATTTTCCACAATATGCCCGGTGCTGTCCTTGTGGACCGCCCTGGTGGAGGAGAGGGCTGTCAGATAGGAATTAAAACTCTGCTCCACCCCGTATATGCCCCGGCCGTCGGCATTGAGCATGCCCACCAGACCGGCATTGACCTCCCCGGTGGGATAGTAGCGTTTGTAGCTGTCTTCAATCTGCAGCCCGGGGATCTTCAGGGCGGCCAGCTCTTCTGCCTGATCCAGCTCCACGGCTGAATTGAGCTTTACATAGCGGCGTTTGGGATCCTGCAGCCGGGCAAACAGCTCCTGAGGGCTTAAGTTGATGAGGGAGGCTATTTTGCGGATGAGATCGGGCTGATGCATGATTTTTGCTTCATGCATGATTTTGGGATCAGCCGCTACTTCCTTGACCGGCACGGATACGGCCAGGATGACGCCGTTGCGGTCGGTGATCAGGCCGCGCGCCGGCAGCGAGGAGAAATTGCGCAGGATGCGTCTGTTGCCTTCCCGCACCAGAAAATCCGACTCCTGCCACTGCAGATCATACAGAAAATAGAGCAGCCAGAGCAACGCAACAAAAGGAACTATGATCACCAGCCAGACACGAGGCCAAGTCAGCTGATAAGGCACGGCGGATGGGGCAGCTTTCATGGTGTTTTTACAACAATCATCAGCTCGGCATCGGGTTTGGGAGCCTGCATGTGCAGTTCATTCAGCGCGGCCCGGCGGATGCGGTCGTGCTCGGAGAGCGTCTGGCGCTGACTGGTCAGCACCAGCCACTGCCGGTCCAGATTTTCATTGAGCTGCCGCACTTCATTGAGCTGTGAGGTCAGATCCCGCGTCCGCTGTACCTGATAGACCTTAAACAAAGACAGGGCACACAACACTGCGATCAGCAAATAACAGAAGAAATTGCGTCTTAAGTCAGCCAGCATGGCCGGCACCAGACTAAGGCGCGGCTGTGTCTCCCCCAGGAGAGCCCGGGGACGCCGCGGCGGCCTGGGGGCAGGCTGTACTGCAATCACCACAGGCTCAACAGGCTCGGCTTCCTGGGGCTGCAGGGACTGCGGCTGCGGTGCCCTGCTCTGCACCTGCTGCAGGGCCAGGCCTTCGGCCGAGGAATGTTCTTGGCTTTCCACGGCCAGCTCGCGCAGCAGAGCAGGCGAGCGCCTGACATCACCGGACAGAGTCAGGATATCCTGCTGTCTGCCGTCCTGCGTCTGCCCTGCCTCCTGATATTTTTCCCGCAGACGCAGGGCGGCATCAGCACGTTCCACGCTCCCCTCCCAGGCGCTCGGCTATACGCAGTACAGCCGAACGCGAGCGCACATTGCGCGCAATCTCAGATTCCCCCGGCCGGCAGGCGCTGCCGATTAATTTGAGCTGCACCCCGCTGCCGTAGCGGGCATAAAGCTCATCCTGGGTCAAAGGCAGATTTTTGACAAAATCAGGCAGAGTGGAGTGCCGGCGGAAAAACTGCTTGACTATGCGATCTTCCAGAGAGTGAAAAGAAATGACGCACAGCCGCCCGCCCGGGGCCAGGACCTCCAGGGTGGCATTTAAGGCGGCGGTCAGTTCATCGAGTTCAGCATTGACGGCTATGCGCAGGGCCTGAAAGCAGCGGGTGGCCTTGTGTTTGGGGCCGGGAGCTCCGGGAATGGCGGCCTTGAGGATGTCGGCCAGCTGCAGCGTGCGCTCAATGCGGCCCTTCTGCCGCTGCATTACCACTGCATGCGCCGCCCGCCTGGCATAACGCTCCTCTCCGTAATTTTTAAACACGGCGGCAATTTCACTTTCCGGCCACTCATTGACTATCACGGCGGCATTGAGCTCTGCGCTCTGATCCATGCGCATATCCAGAGGACCGTCGTGCTCAAAGGAAAAACCGCGCTCCGCATCATCTATCTGCGGGGAGGATATGCCCAGATCGAGCATGATGCCGGCTACCTGGCCTGCTATGCCCAGTTCGGCGCATACTGCGCCCAGAGAGGAAAAATTGCAGTGAAAGATGGAAAAACGGGAATCTTCCTGCTGCAGCTGCAGTCCCGCCTGCACCGCACTGTCATCGCGGTCCAGGCCAATCAGGCGTCCGGCAGGTCCCAGACGCTGCAGCAGGGCCCGGCTGTGGCCGCCGCGGCCAAAAGTACCATCCAGGTAAATGCCGTCAGGTCTGACGGCAAGACCGGCAATGCACTCTTCACGCAGAACTGAGATATGCTTAAATTCCATGAGAGCTGTTCCTTAAAGCTGATATGTTCCCAATCCTGCTGCCGTACGGCCGGAAATCAGTACCAGCGGATGGGGCAGAGATGCAAAGACAGGTGCTCTCAGCTGCAGCTGTTCCCCTGTGCCTGCCTTTAGTGCTTCATTTTAGCTCATAAGCAGTCTGCTGCAAACCGCCGGCCCAAAAGATCACACCACCGCCAAGGCAGTAAATACCCGCTGCAAACAGTCAAAACACAGGAAAAAGAAGAAAAGATGGGAATTGAAGATGGAAAACTCCCCGATGGGGCAGGTCAGTCTGTAAGCCGGGTTCTGTTCTGCCCTAAGGCAGCGGCAGCCATTCATCTAGGCCTGCAGTCGCCTGCAGGCTCAAGCGATCTACCCGCCCCCGGTGCGGACCACACCTGCTGGAGGCCTATTCGATCTTGCTTCGGGTGGAGTTTACCCTGCCGCCGAACATTACTGCCGGCGCGGTGCGCTCTTACCGCACCATTTCACCCTTACCGGAAAACCGGCGGTATACTTTCTGTTGCACTGGTCGTGAGCTTACGCTCCCCAGACGTTATCTGGCACCCTGTCCTGTAAAGCCCGGACTTTCCTCCCCTGCAGCCGTTTGAAATCACGTACTGCAGCAGCGGCTGCCCGACTGACCTGCGCGGGATTATAGCAGAGCCGGCCCCAAAAACCAAAAGGCATTTTTCTCTGCCGTGAGACTGCCGCCTGCAGATCAGATCACTTATCCTCTGCCTGCTGCTCCTTCAGCTGCAGCGCCAGGGTATAAACCTCGCGGGATTTTAGGCCGCACAAATCGGCAATGATCCGGCTGGCTCCCTTGACTGACATGCCCTCCTGCAGCATCTGCAGCAGGGCCTGCTGTGCCGCAGCCGGAAGACCGGCCGGTCTGTCCGCGGCCGCCGGGCCCAAAATCAGCACCTGCTCGCCGCGGCTGAAATTGGGATCTTCCCGCGCCTGCTGCAGCAGCTGCTGTACCGTACCGCGGCAGACGGTTTCAAAAGCCTTGGTCAGTTCCCGGCAGACCACAGCCGGGCGCTCGGGGAAGAGTGAGGCCATGCGCCCGAGAGTCTGCTCTATACGCCGCGGGCTTTCATAAAAAATGGTGGAGAAATCTGCTTCCTTAAAAGAGGCCAGAGCTTCCAGACATTCCTTTTCCTTTACCGGCAGAAAGCCGTAGAAAAAGAACTTGTCCACCGGCAGTCCGGAGACGCACAAAGCCGTGACGGCGGCACAGGGCCCGGGCAGTGCCGTGACGGAGATGCCGCGGGCGGCCAGGGCCCGCACTACCCTGAACCCGGGGTCGGAAATAAGCGGCGTGCCGGCATCGGAGATCAGCGCCACGCTGCCGCCGCCTTCTATTTCGGCGGCAATCAAATCCACCCTCTCCTCCTCATTGTAATTGTGGCAGGAGATGAGTTTTTTGCCGCTGACATTGATGCTGTTCAAAAAGATTTGGGAGTGCCTGGTGTCTTCGGCGGCAATCATGGTGACCTGCTGCAGGGTTTCAATCACCCTGAGTGTCACATCCTTTAAATTGCCTATGGGGGTGGCGGCTATATATAAAGCAGGTTTGAGCATGGAGAGCCCTTAAAACAGATGACTGATCGATTATACAGCCCGGATTTTAGCACGCCGGCAATCTCCCGGCGGGGCCGGGGTGAGATTTGCCCCCTGCAATAGGTTTGCCGGGTTTTCGGTGCTAAAATTCATCCATAATGTGAGCCGGCCTTTCGGGCCTTTCAGATCAAGGAGAGCGCCTCTGCTGCTGCCGCAGAACTTTTTTGCTTAATCTGCCCGGCAGACACCGGGGCTATGGGACGTTTAATGAAAGCTAAAGCTATTACCAGACATGCAGGTGCAGTTATCTGTGCCTTATCCCTGGCTGTTATGCTCAGCTCCTGCGCCGTACTAGACGAAGTTACCGGCAGGGGCGGCAGCAGCAGTGTTTCCACCAGTCAGGCCTTTTCACCGCTGACCGGCACCCTGGCCCAGTACCGGCAGCTGCAGAATACGGCAGACCGCAACAGCGCCTTCCCCGCCTCGCTGCTGCTCACCCGGTCCCTGATCGTCAGCGGCCGGCATGATGAAGCCCAGGCCCTGCTCGATGAGTTAAAACAGCAGGCTGCCACGCCGCTGGAGAGGGATGAAGCCAATATCATACAGGCCCTGCTCTACTCTCAGCAGGGGCAAACCAGGGAGGCTTACAACCTGCTGGGCACAGTCAATCATCTGACCCTGCCTACCCAGGCTGCAGGCTACTACTATCAGCTCCTCTCCAATACCGAGGTCAGGCTCTATCAGTCCACAGGCGAACAGCAGTATCTGCAGCAGGCCTTTGGTCACAAACGCACCCTGGCCGCCCAGCTCAGCGGACAGGATAAGATCACCGTGCTGAAGCAGTGCCTGGATTTATTAAAGCAGCTCTCACCCTCCGAGCTGGCTGCCCTGCTGCAGTCCACCTCCGATGCCGAAAGCCGCGGCTATATAGAATATGCCATTATTGACGCCTCGCAGAACCAGAATTTAAAGCAGCAGCTCCTGGCCTCCTGGAGGCAGAAATACAGCTCTCATCCCTTAAATCAGCTCCTGGATCCTGCCGCCGCCACTGCCGCAGCCCAGTCGGCAGGCGCTGCGGGTACGGCAGCCGCCCCCGTACAGGGCAGCTACTATCAGCTGCAGGAAGGCGACCGCGTGGCAGTACTGCTGCCGCTGAGCGGACGCTTTGCCGCCGAGGTGGGTGAACCGGCCCGCCTGGGCATCATCTCAGCTCTGCAGGACCGCCGCATCAAGCTCAATGTAGTGTTCTACGACACCAACCGCCTGACCATGGAGGAGATAGCAGAAAGTCTCCGTCAGACCGGCACTGCCTATATTCTGGGCCCGGTGCTCAGACCGGAAGTGGAAGCCCTGCTGGCCTGCAATCTGAACATCCCCGTGGTGCTGCTCAACAATCCCGGCCGCGCTTTGAAAACCAATCAGTGGTACTTCAATTTGGGTCCGGACTATGAAGGGGCCGTGGCCGCCTCCCGCATGGCCTTAAACGGCCGGCGCAGCCCACTGATCATCACCACCGGCGGCAGCCGGGCTGAGCGCTCGGTGCAGGGCTTCAATAGAAACTGGGTGCGCGTGCAGGGCCGCCAGGCGGCTCAGTGCAGCGTCACTTCAGGAAGCACCATCAGCCTGGACGGCTGCCCTGTATCTTCAGCCGATGCCGTCTACATAGCCGCAGGTCCCGTGGACAGCGCCCGCATCAAGCAGGCCCTGCCGGCCTCCCTGCCGGTTTATATTACCGATCAGAGCTTCAATGGGGTGAATTCCTCCCCCAATGAGGCCCTGCTGGTGGGAGCGCAATTAGGTGACATGCCCTGGGTGATTACGGACAGCGCCCTGAAGAACAGCTTCATGCGCAATATTCCCAAGGCCGATTCCCAGGCCCAGCGCATCTTTGCTGCCGCCCATGACAGCCTGCACTTTGCCCTCAATGTCAACCGCCTGGCCCAAAACCGCAGCGATGTGCTGCACGGTCTGTCCGGTGACATTCAGCTGGGAGCAGGCGGGCTGATTGAAACCGCTCCCATGTGGATCACCATAGACTTCCCGCGGCTGCAGCCGGCCACCGGCGCGCAGTAAAGCCGCAGGGCAAAAAATTGGGGGCGGATTGCTCCGTCCCCTCTCTTTCTGCCGGTCTGGTCAGAGATCAGTCCACATTGGGCCGATCTTCGGCCAGTACCACCGGAATGGTCAGCTCTGTGCCGTTGCGGTTGACCCTGATGTGCAGCTCGGTGCCGGGAGCGGAGCCGGAGATGATGTCTATCAGCGAGCGCACATCGGACACTGCCGTGTCATCCACCCCTATGACATAATCCCCCACCTGCAGATCTGTGCCGGCCGCCGGCCCGAAGGGATCTATATAGCCTATGCGCACTCCGGGAATGCCGCTTACCGGCACCGGCTCATCGCTTTCATCTGAAATGCCCAGATAGCCGCGAATCACCCGGCCGTGCTTGATGATCTCCCCCATTACATAGGTGACCAGAGGTGTGGGCACGGCAAAGCCTATGCCGTAGGTACCGTAGCGCTGATTGTTGAAGGAGGCTGTATTGATACCCACCAGATTGCCCACAGTATTGATGAGCGCCCCGCCTGAATTGCCCTGATTGATCGGGGCATCGGTCTGCAGCAGATCCTGCAGGCCCTCGCGTATGTTCATCAGATCGCGCGACAGCAGGCCAGAGCCGGAGCGGGCGGTGGCGGAAATAATGCCGTGGGTCACGGTCTGGCCCAGATTATTGGGATTGCCTATGGCCAGCACCACATCTCCCACCTGCACGTCATCATCGAGATCTACAGGAATGGGCGGCAGGCCGGTGGCATCTATCTTGAGGACGGCTATGTCCGTACGCCGGTCATAGCCGGCAATAAAGGCCTGATAGACCTTGCCGTCCCTGGTCTGTACAAAAATGGAGGTATTGGGGGCATTGACCGAAGGTATGACATGGTAATTGGTCACAATATAGCCGTTGGCGCTCATGATCACTCCTGAGGCCGAGGTAGTGGCCGTATTGGTGCTCTGACCGGAATAATCATGATTTAGGGTGGTTACGTAAATATTCACCACACTGGGTGCCGCCCGGCTGACTGCATAGGCATAGCTGACATCGGCCACCCCCTGGGAGTAGATGGTACTGCCAATGGTGCTGCCTATATCCGGATTGAGCATCAGCATGACCGCTCCGGCGGCCACCCCCGCTGCAGCCGGCAGGGCAAAAAACATAAGTTTATTCATGCCTTAACCCCAGGGAAGCTGTATACAGGCAGTCTCAAGGGCCCGACAGCGGGCCCTCACACTGCATTAACGGAAAGTGATGTAGACTACAGAGTCACCGCGCTTGATGCGCAGAGCCGTGATGCGGCCCTCTCCTTCCTTGACATATTTCCTCAGATCATTGATGTTCTTGACCGCACTGCGGTTGACCCCGGTGATGATGTCACCTTCCCGCAGACCTATGCTGTAGGCCGGGGAATTTCTGGCCACCTCAGTGACCTCCACGCCATTGCCGTCGGCATTGGCCAGTTTGGCGCCCTGGAAGGCCTGAGACAGCGAGCTGCTGTCCTCTGAGCTCAGCTCCTGACTCTCAGAGAGGGTAACCTTGATTTCCATGGTCCTGCCATTGCGGAAGATGCCTAAGGTAACCTCATTGCCGGCGCCTATAGTGGCAATCTTGGCGCGCAGTTCACCAAAGGAGGATATGGTCTTGCCATTGATGGAGGTGATGATGTCACCCGGCTTGACGCCGGCCTTGTCGGCTGCGCCGTCCTTGATGACCTCATTGACAAAGGCACCATTGTTTTCCTTATAGCCGAAGCTTCTGGCCAGATCGGCATTGAGCTCGGTGCCGGTGATGCCTAGCTGACCGCGGCGGATTTCACCGTAGTTCTCCAGCTGATAGATCACTGTCCTGACCATGTTGGAAGGTATGGCAAAGCCTATGCCTATATTGCCGCCATTGGGTCCCAAAATGGCTGTATTAATGCCTATGAGCTCACCTTTGAGGTTGACCAGGGCACCGCCTGAATTGCCTGAATTGATGGCGGCATCAGTCTGGATGAAGTTTTCTATGTTTTCTATATTCAGACCGGTTCTGCCCAGAGCAGAGATAATACCTGAGGTCACAGTCTGCCCCAGACCAAAGGGATTGCCTATGGCCACGGCAAAGTCACCTACTTCCATGGTATCGGAATCGCCCAGCTTGATGGCGGTGAGATTATCAAAATCATCTTCAATCTTGAGCAGGGCCAGATCGGTATGCGGATCAGAGCCCAGCTTTTTGGCATTAAACTCCCTGCCGTCGCTTAAGGCTATGCGAATCTCATCGGCCTCATCAATGACATGATGATTGGTCACAATCAGACCTTCAGCTGCATTGATGATCACGCCTGAACCCAGGGCCCGAAACGGTCTGCTCTGCCTTCTGCCCAGATCAGGGAACATGAAGCGGAATTCCTCGGGAATATTGAATGAGGGACCGGTGGTGGTCTTGGTGCCTTTGACTGAGATATTGACCACGCCTGGTATGACATGCTTGAGCATGGGAGCCAGCGAGGGCTCGCCCTGATCATTGTGCATGGCATTGATCAGCGGGGTGGCATCGGCGGCTGAAGCGGAAGTGGAAGTGGAAAGAGAGGTTAAGGCCAGAATTGAGGCCGCAGCCAGGGCTGCAGCCTTAAACTGTCTGCTCTGATTAAACATGGGTACTCCTTAGGGCAAAAATGCCGTCATTATAGTAATCACGGCATTTGGACTGTGTAAGTTTGATTTAGTTCAAAAAGTTTGCAGTTTTCTGCAGTGTAAAGATCACAGGCCCGGATCTGCAGATGTTTAAATCTTGGGTTTGGCGGCGGCTTTTTCTTCTACCACGAAATCCTTGGGAGGCTCGGCGGCTGCGGGCTCGGCAGCTTTTTCCGCGGCGGCTTTAGCTGCAGCCGGTTTTTCCTCAGCTTCATCTGCGGCGGCAGCTTTGGCCGGAGCCGGCTCTGCAGTCTCCCCGGCAGCAGGCTTTTCCTTTTCCAGATCCTGGGCTTTGGCGGCTTTGGCTGCAGCCTTGTCCTTCTTCAGCTCTGCGGCCCGCTCGGCATTTTCCCGGGCTGCGGCTTCTTCCTCAGTTTCCTCTTCAGGCTCGGCGGCAGCTGCTTTGCCCTTTTTGCCTTCATCACGGCTGATGTCAAAAAGCTCAGGGCTCTGGTTTAATCTGGAGGCTGCCTCTGCCATCATGGCAGCAAACTGCCGGAAATTTTTGTCCAGCAGCACAAACTGACTGTCGGCATTGACAAAGAAATCATTTAATGCACGTTTGGAGTTGGCCAGCTCCCTTCTCGTGGAGGTCAGTTCATCCTGCAGCTGATGCTTGGAAAACAGTTTTCCATAAGCAAAATAGCAGGCCATACCACCCAGCAGAAAACCGACGATTAAAGCAAGAGAAACGTGGATTAAATTCATTTTCAAAGCCCTTAGAATGATGAAAGTTAATAGTTAATTTATTGTACAAAAAGCAGGCTTTATACGAAAGAAAAAGCAAAAAATTTGCAGTCCTCCCGCACAGTAATTTTTCCTGCCGCTCCGGGGCCGGTGATCCCAGTGCCTTCATGGTGCCAGTTCTCACTTAGCGCCGGATTAGTTCTTTTTTTTTTTTGTTTTCACCCTCTGCAGGTCTTTAATTTGCAGCTGCTTTTGTATATAATCCTGCCGCCCCTCTAGTTGAGAGCTGGCTTTCCCACCCATGCGCTCAAAGGACAGGCCTCAGCGGTCTGTTTTGGTAAGAGAATTTTTGAACAAAGGACATCGTTCCTTCCAAAGGGTTTTTGATGAAAACTTATGTAGCCAAGCCATCCACCATTAAGCGCGATTGGTTCGTGGTTGATGCCGATGGTCTGACCTTGGGCCGTCTGGCAACTCAGGTCGCTTTACGTCTGCGCGGCAAGCACAAGCCGGAATACACTCCTTTTATGGATACCGGTGATTACATCATTGTTATCAACGCCTCCAAGGTGAAGGTAACCGGCAATAAAGCTCACGACAAGATGTACTACACCCATTCCGGTTTCCCGGGCGGCATCAAGGGTGAGTCTTTTGAGAAGCTGCTGGCCCGCAAGCCTGAGCGTGTGATCGAGACTGCTGTCCGCGGCATGCTCCCGAAGGGACCGTTAGGCCGTGCTATGTTCCGCAAACTCAAGGTTTACGCTGGTGAGTGCCATAATCATGCCGCTCAGCAGCCCCAGGAATTAAAGATTTAAGGAGCGTAGCAAATGGCTGTTAATCAATATTATGGTACTGGCCGTCGTAAGAGCTCCACTGCCCGTGTGTTCATCAAGCAGGGCAATGGTCAGATGGTCATTAATGGTCGTTCTCTGGAGCAGTACTTCAGCCGTCCGACTGCCCGTATGGTAGTCACCCAGCCTCTGGAGTTGCTTGAAGTGTCCGACAAGTTTGACATTTATGTCACTGTTGTCGGCGGCGGCACCACCGGTCAGGCCGGCGCCATACGCCACGGTCTTACCCGTGCTCTGATTGAGTATGATGAGAGCTTCCGTCCTGCTCTGCGCAAGGCCGGTTACGTCACCCGTGACGCCCGTGCCGTGGAACGCAAGAAGGTTGGTCTGCACAAGGCCCGCAAGCGTCCTCAGTACTCCAAGCGCTAAGCTTTCACAAGTTTTTTTGCTGCCAAAACCCCCGATCTTTCGGGGGTTTTCTTTTATCATGTGAGACGATACAGACTTACCATGGTATTAAAGATCAAACCACAGGAGTATTTCTTTACATGAGCCGGAACAGCAGAACCATGACCAGCTTCAACCCCTATATCTTCCGGGCTTTTTATGACTGGCTGGTGGACAATCAAATCACCCCGCACCTGGTGGTCAACGCCGACAAACCCAAGGTGGAAGTACCGCGTGAATATGTAAATCACCACACCATCATTCTCTCCATCTCCCCGCAGGCTACCCGCGATTTTCATATAGGTACCCACGGCATTACCTTTTCCGCCCGCTTCAGCGGCCAGGAGCGTTTTGTCAGCGTGCCCTTTCAGGCCATGCAGGAGCTCTTTGCCGTAGAAACGTCCATGAGCTATCCCATAGGCCTGTGGATGGGCATGCAGGAAGATGAAACAGCAGACGAGCCCGCCGCAGACGACAGGGATCCTGCAGCCAAAGACAGCGCGGAGGAAGAAAGTGCCAGCTTTGCCACCGTGGAGTTTACCGGCGGGGACAGTGCAGGATCAGACGACTCCGCGGCAGCCGGTGAGCGGGAAAACAAAAACGAGCCTCTGCCTTCCTTTACCCTGGTAGGCAAAAATTAAGGCAGACTGGCCCTGAACCACTCAGCTTTTGCTCCTCCGGCGGTAGCCGGAGGACGGCTGCAGCTCTGATCTGCTGTAGCTGTTCATTTATTTTCCCTGCCCTGCATAAATAAGATAATGCCCCTGCTGCACCAAATTCAGGTTATATCATGCACTATATTTGCACAGTGAGCTTATATGCACTAAAATCAGGCATTTATGCGCTCTTTTTTACACATAGTTCTTGCAAAATCACACTTGCTGCCTGAAAATTTAATTGACCTGAGCTGCACTGACTGCCCTGCAGCAGGGCATACGGACGCTTCTCTTTGGCGTTCCGCAGCTGCAGCATAATGCAGACAGCCGGCTGTTTCTGCTCTGAAAGTACATGCAGTCAGCGTAAGTAATTTTATTAACAAAACAGGAAAGGGCGCCATAAGGCCACCGCCGCCCGCCGGCGGAGTTTGAGGCGCATGTAAGGTAGATCATGAATTTTTCCAAGACTAAAGTTTTAGCTGCCGCTGTAGCCGTGATGTTTACGGCCGCAGCTGTTGATGCTTCCGCCGCTCTGTCACGCAAACCCCAGGACAACTTAATCTATGCTTCGGCCAACGACCCGCTTGGTCTCGATCCGGCCCTGGTGGATGACAACGAATCCGGCAAAATCAACTGCAATATCTATGAGAGCCTGCTGCGCTTTGAGGATGACAGCACCAATGTAGTCCCTGAACTGGCAGAAAGCTATACCGTATCCGAGGACGGACTTACCTACACCTTCAAGCTGCGTCAGGGCGTGACCTTCCATGACGGCACCCCCTTCAATGCTGAGGCCGTAAAGTTCAACATCGTGCGCCAGCTGCCGGAAAATGCCACCGCCAAGATGTCCTATGCCTCTATGGTTTACGGTGATGTGGCCGATGTTCAGGTCATAGATGACTACACTGTGGCCATAGTGCTCAAGACCCCGAGCACTCCCTTCCTGCACAACATCGCCATGATGTATGCCGCTCCCATAGCCAGCCCTACTGCCCTGCAGAACAGCGACAACAATATTTCCGAGCACCCCGTGGGCACCGGTCCCTACAAGTTTGTAGCCTGGGACAAGGGCCAGCAGGTGATCCTCACCCGTTATGAAAATTACTGGGGCGAGCCCGGCGCTACCGCCAATCTGATCTTCCGCACCATGCCGGAAACCTCCGCCCGTGTGGTAGCCCTCAACAATGGCGAAATTGATGCCACCGACGGCATTGATGCCAATGTGATCCCTGAGATTCAGCAGGCCGGCAACATAGTGCAGAGCAAGGTCGGCATGTCCACTCAGTACATGTTCTTCAACTGCGATCCCAAGAAGACCTCTGTGACCAAGGATCGTGCCGTGCGTAAAGCCATAGCCCAGGCCATCAATATTCCTGAGATGGTACAGTCTCTGTATAAGGGTTATGACACTCCGGCCACCACCTTCCTGCCGGAGACTCTGCCGGGCTACAGCCCCGACGTCAAGCCGGTCAGCTATGATCCTGAAGCTGCCAAGAAGGCCTTTGCCGATCTGGGCATTGATCATCTGACCATCATGACCTACTCCGGCGCCCGTATCTACAATACTGTGGGCGGTCAGGTGCTGGCCGAGGCCATACAGGGTTACCTCAATCAGGCCGGTGTGAATGTTGACGTAGTGGTTTATGACTGGGCCACCTACAAGAACAAGCTCATCACTGATGAATTCGATATAGGCTTTATTGGCTGGAACGGCGACAATGGCGATCCGGACAACTTCTTAAGCCTGCTGGCTACCGACGATCCGATCAACAATCCCGGCCTGTGGTCCAATCAGGAGTATCGCGATCTGATCAGCCAGGGCGTCAAGCTGCCTGACGGCCAGGAGCGCAATGCCACCTATGCCAAGGCTGAGATGGTGATTGCCGAGGATGTAGGCATTCTGCCTCTGTCCCACCCGACCATTCTCGCCGCTGTGAGCCCCAAGGTGACCAACTTCTCCATTCATCCCATAGGCCTGACCTTTATGCGTCATGTAGGCAAGCAGCCGTAATTTAAACTTCCATTTTGCAGAGAGCAGTCCTGCAGGCAGCGTAAACAGGCCTGCAGGCAGGACAGCCTGAAGCCGGGGGCGGCTCCTCACCTGAGGCAAAACCCACCCAAAGCCCCGCTGCAGCGGGGCTTTATGCTTTGAAAAAAGGCTGAACTCAGCAGAATGCAGACAGCAAAGCGGCAGAACCTGCCTCAAGGAGTCTGATTAGTGCTTTTATATTTCCTCAAACGATTACTGATGCTCATTCCGGTACTCTTTTTTGTATCTGTACTGGTCTTTTTGATCATGCGGGTATTTTCACCGGATCCGGCGGCCATAGTGCTCGGCCAGGCAGCTACCATGGAAAAAATGGAAGCCTGGAGAGAGCAGATGGGCTTAAACCGTCCGCTGGTAGAGCAGTATATAGACTACATGTACAATGCGCTGCATGGTGATTTCGGTATTTCCTACTTCTCCAATACGCCGGTGACCTCAGAGCTTCTCTCCCGCCTGCCGGCCACTATAGAGCTGGCGGTAATTGCCATAGTGATTGCCTCCATAGTGGGTGTGGTATTCGGCATTATCTCCGCCGTCAAGAAGAACTCCATCATCGACAATCTCACCATGACCACCGCCCTCATTGGTGTATCCATGCCTGTGTTCTGGCTTGGTATGCTGCTGATTATCATATTTTCCGGCTGGCTGCACCTGGTACCCTCAGGCGGACGCATAGACAGTCTGATGCGCCCTTATGACGGCACAGGCTTTTACTTCTATGACACCCTGGTAAGCGGTGACTACGAGGCTTTCTTCAATGCCCTGCAGCATGCCATACTGCCGGCAGTGACCCTGGCCGGATACTCCATGGCCATCATTACCCGCATGACCCGTTCGGCCATGCTCGATGTGCTGCACCAGGATTACATCAGAACAGCCAAAGCCAAGGGCCTGTCATCATTTAAGGTGATTTTCAAGCATGCCTTCCGCAATGCCCTGCTGCCCATAGTCACGGTGATCGGCCTGCAGTTCGGCTCCCTGCTCTCCGGCGCGGTGCTGACTGAGACCGTCTTTGCCTGGCCAGGCATAGGTGCCTACTCCGTACAGTGCATTCTGCGCTCGGACTTCCCGGTCATACAAAGTGTGGTGCTGATTGTGGCCTTTATCTTCGTTATGGTAAACCTGGCGGTAGACCTGCTTTACGCCGCCCTCGATCCGCGCGTTAAATATTCACAGGAGAGTGCCTGATGACTGAAATTGCAGTACCAGCAAAGCGCAGCAGCAAATGGAGCGACATGTGGGCCTCCATCTATGCCAACAAAGCGGCACTGTTCAGCCTGTTCTTTATCCTGCTGCTGGTAGTGATAGCCGTAGTCACGGCTGTGGCCGATGCCCTGGGTATTCAGGTGCTGCCCTACGATCCCAATTTGTCCGACATGAACGCGGCCTTTATTGCCCCCTGCGCCGAGCACTGGTTCGGCACGGATCAGCTGGGGCGTGATATCTTCTGCCGCGTGATAGACGGCACCAAGGTCTCCCTGAGCGTAGGCCTGGCAGCTGTATCCATAGCCCTGGTTACCGGCACCATGCTGGGTGCGGTAGGCGGCTATTTCGGCGGCCGGCTGGACAATATCATCATGCGCGCCATGGACGTGATCCTCTCCGTGCCCTCCATTCTGCTGGCCATTACCTTTATGGCAGCCATGGGCCGCGGTCTGGACAAGGCGGTGCTGGCCATAGGCCTGGTCTCCATACCTGAATATGCCCGTATTGCCCGCTCCTGCGTGATGGCAGTCAAGTCCAATGACTATATACAGGCCGCCCGCGTCACCGGTGACAGCGATTTGCGCATCATCTTAAAGCATATAGTGCCGAACATTACCTCCCCCATAGTGGTCCGGGCCACTCTGGGCATTTCCTCGGCCGTGCTTGATACGGCAGCACTGGGCTTCCTGGGCCTGGGCGTACAGCCGCCCTTTGCCGAGTGGGGTGATATGCTCGCCCGCTCGCGCAGCTTTATCTTCTCGGCTCCCTACACCCTGCTCTTCCCTGGTCTTGCCATCACCATCACGGTGCTGGCCTTCAATCTGTTCGGCGACGGTCTGCGCGATGCGCTGGATCCGCGTTCACGGCGCCGTTAAGGAGGAATTATGCTGCTTGATGTTCAGCACATCACTACTGAGTTCAAGACCAGACGCGGCGTCGTACAGGCCGTGCGCGACGTCAGCTTCACCATAGCCAAGGGAGAAATCCTGGCTCTGGTGGGAGAATCCGGCTCCGGCAAATCCGTGACCTCTCTGTCCATCATGGGACTGTTAAATTCCAACGGCCGGGTGAGTTCAGGCAAAATCCTCTTCAATGGAGAGGATCTGCTCACCAAATCAGATCATGAACTGCGCCACATACGCGGCAACAATATTTCCATGATCTTTCAGGAGCCCATGACCTCGCTCAATCCTATCTTCACTGTGGGTGATCAGATCCTGGAAAGTATTCGTCTGCACACCAAATTGAGCAAGAAGGAAGCCCGCGAGAAAATGCTGCACCTGCTGGATCTGGTGGGTATCCCCAATCCGGCAGCCCGCGTCAAGGATTATCCGCATCAGCTCTCCGGCGGTATGCGTCAGCGCGTGATGATTGCCATAGCCATGTCCTGCGAGCCGCAGCTGCTTATTGCCGATGAACCTACCACCGCCCTGGACGTGACCATACAGGCGCAGATCCTGGATCTGATCTACCGTATGCGCGAGAAATTCAATATTTCCGTCCTGCTCATCACCCATGATCTGGGTGTGGTGGCTGAGGCTGCCGACCGCGTGGCGGTAATGTACTGCGGACGCATAGTGGAGGAGGGCAGTACCAGGGATATTCTGACCAGGCCCTGCCATCCCTACACCCTGGGTCTGCTCAAATCCATTCCACGCCTGGATGATCATGCCAGACGCCTGTACATGATTCCGGGCATGGTACCGCCGCTGGAGGAGGTGCCGGATTATTGTGCCTTTGCCGACCGCTGTGACCGGGCCACCGATCAGTGCCGGCAGAATCTGCCGCCCTTTGTGGCCTTAAAGGATCGCAATGTGCGCTGCATCAATGTTATTGCCGAGGATTGAAAACATGTCTGAAGAAAATCCTGCCGTACTGCTGGAGCTCAAGGGCCTGTGCAAGTACTTTCCGGTAAGAAGCGGGCTGCTCAAGCAGAAGCTGAGCCTGCTCAAGGCTGTGGACGATGTCAGCTTAAAGATCTTCCGCGGCGAGGCTCTGGGCCTGGTAGGCGAATCCGGCTGCGGCAAAACCACTCTGGGCAAGATGATTGCCGGTCTGTATCAGCCCACCAAGGGCGAGATTTTGTTTGAGGGCACGGATCTGGCTTCTTTAAAGCCCAGACAGCGCCGGGCCTTCTGCAAAGACATACAGATGATCTTTCAGGATCCCTACTCCTCTCTGAACCCGCGCATGACGGTGGAGGAGATCATATCCGAGCCCATGATAGTCAACAAAACCCACAGCCGGGCGGAAATGGGCCGCAGGGTGGATCATCTGCTCAATTGTGTGGGTCTGGCCGCATCCTACAAGAACCGCTATCCCCATGAGTTCTCCGGCGGACAGCGTCAGCGCATAGGCATAGCCCGTGCTCTGGCGGTCAATCCCAAGCTCATCATCTGCGATGAGGCAGTGTCAGCCCTGGACGTATCCATTCAGGCGCAGATTCTCAATCTGCTCTGCGATCTCAAGGATGAGTTCAAGCTGACTTATCTGTTCATTGCCCACGGTCTGGCCGCGGTCAAGCATATATCAGACCGCATAGGCGTGATGTATCTGGGCTCCATAGTGGAGGTGGCCCCCAAGGCCTCCATCTACGACGGACCGCTGCACCCCTACACCCGCGCCCTCATTTCCGCCATTCCGGTAATGGATCCGGGCCGGCGCAAGCAGCGCATCCTGCTGCAGGGTGATCTGCCCAGCCCCATAGATCCGCCGGCAGGCTGCCGTTTTGCCGGCCGCTGCTATGAAAAATGCGCCTGGGCCTCACAGCAGCAGCATCTGCTGCCCTGCGGGGAAAATCATCTGCTGGCCTGTGCCGCCGGACAGGCTGCAGCACAGGAACATGCCGCAGCGTCCTAATACGCCGCCGGCGCAATACAGTCCATCCGTCCCCGGCCCGTCCGGCGGGCGGTTCTTTTCAAATTACCCTTTCCTTTTCCCCGCTGTCTTTTTACATATCCTTAGTTTGTCAACTGCGTTCACAGCAGGCATCCTCCTCAGATCCAGATTATGGGTGTAGTGTCCAAGCTTCCCACTCAGCGCAATTTCTTTGTCACTGCATCTTCACCATCTGCAGCTCTGTGACAAATACCCCCGCGTTCCTCTGCCGCGTCCTGATGGCAAACATCCGATCAGCTTTACCTGCTTTTCCGTCCGTTTTTGTACGGTTTTCGTGGTGAATAAATAACAGATATTATTTATCTACCGTAATTTCTCAAAATTCGATAAAAAAAAAAAAAGCTTATTGATCAGATAAATATCTTTAGTTTAATATGTAAACATATTTGCTATACAAACGTATGTTTATTGACTTTTAATCCTTATGAACATTCAGATTTCCGTCATTGTTCCCATCTACAATGTACAGCGTTTTCTCGCAAACTGTCTTAAAAGCATTCTGTGTCAGAAAGATGTCGATTTTGAGGTCATTTGCGTCAACGACGGTTCTACAGATGATTCCCTGGCTTACGCCGCCGGCGCAATACAGTCCATCCGTCCCCGGCCCGTCCGGCGGGCGGTTCTTTTCAAATTACCCTTTCCTTTTCCCCGCTGTCTTTTTACATATCCTTAGTTTGTCAACTGCGTTCACAGCAGGCATCCTCCTCAGATCCAGATTATGGGTGTAGTGTCCAAGCTTCCCACTCAGCGCAATTTCTTTGTCACTGCATCTTCACCATCTGCAGCTCTGTGACAAATACCCCCGCGTTCCTCTGCCGCGTCCTGATGGCAAACATCCGATCAGCTTTACCTGCTTTTCCGTCCGTTTTTGTACGGTTTTCGTGGTGAATAAATAACAGATATTATTTATCTACCGTAATTTCTCAAAATTCGATAAAAAAAAAAAAAGCTTATTGATCAGATAAATATCTTTAGTTTAATATGTAAACATATTTGCTATACAAACGTATGTTTATTGACTTTTAATCCTTATGAACATTCAGATTTCCGTCATTGTTCCCATCTACAATGTACAGCGTTTTCTCGCAAACTGTCTTAAAAGCATTCTGTGTCAGAAAGATGTCGATTTTGAGGTCATTTGCGTCAACGACGGTTCTACAGATGATTCCCTGGCTGTGGTAGAGGAATTTGCCCGGCAGGATGCGCGGGTGATTGTCATCAATCAGATCAATCAGGGACTGTCCTGTGCGCGCAATGCAGGCATCACCGCTGCACGCGGAGAGTGGATCTGCTTTGTGGACTCAGACGACAAGATTGGCTGGAAGGACACAACAACGGGACGTGAATTTGCCGACATGGTCAGCTATGCCGACCCCTCGGTGGATGCAGTAGTAGGCAATGTTATATATGTGGATGAAGACCATAATGTCATCTCCGATTATTGGACTAAACACCGTCGGCTTGGGGTCTTCGAGCCGACGCCGCAAACTCTGCACTACAGCAACGTCGAGGCCTGGGGCAAGCTCTACCGCCGATCGGTCATCACAGACAATCATATTCTTTTCCCCGCCGGACTGCGTTATGAAGATCTGGCCTTCTTTCCTAAATTCTTTGCCCTGACCCGCCGCTTTGTTATTACGCCTGTTTTGTTCTATACGTACTACAAGCATGAAGGCACGATCATGAACAAGACAGTCAGGAACAAAAATATTCTCAATGGCCGCGATCTTCTGGGGATCATCGCTTCCAATCTTGCTTTCTTCAATGAACGCGGACTGACGACCAAGTATCTGCCTTATCTGCAGCAGCATTCTTACGAATTACTGCAGTCTGCAATCGAGTACTCCGGCCAGGAAGACAGGCAGACTTTGATTGATGAATTTTTCTGTATTATCTCCAAACACGGGCTTGCCCTGACCGGGAACGAAAAGCTCGGCAGTCTCGCCCAACTGGAACAGTTCAATAAGGACAGCGCACACAACAGCATAGGCTTAAAGAATGCCAAGCACTTCAATCCTGAGCTTTTCCATTGTGTTGCGAACAGACTAAAAAAGATTGCGTCGGCCAAGCCCAGAACTTTGCGATCCCGCCTGCTCAATCTCTGCATCAACTACTACGGACAACATATTCTGCATCGTCATGTTCGCAGGATGAAGAAGATCCGGAAACAGGATCTCAGCGACACGCTGCAGAGCAAACAGTGTGCCTGCAATAGAAAGTCAGTTTTCGAATTTCTGACCGACATCAGGCAGGAGCAGACGGAGCCGATCTATTACGTTGCCAATCCCGGCAATGCCGGCGACGCGGCCATAGCACTTGGTACTTTCCATCTTTTTGACAAAGTTGGCATAGATTATCAAATTCTTCACTGGGACAACGACAACCTGCCGGATCTCACAGGAAAGACGATTTTATTCAGCGGAGGCGGCAATCTGATTGAGAACAGATACGCGGATCTTTACAAGATCATCGGCAGGTATGTGGATTCCAACCGCTGCATCGTTCTGCCGCACACGATCTTTGGCTACAAAGACCTGGTGCAGCGTGTGCAGGACGGCAATTTGATCATATTTTGCAGAGAGGAAACGTCATACAGCCGCTGCGTGATGGCAAATGACGGCAACAACCAAAACATTTTCCTCGATGACGATCTGGCGTTCTCCATTGACGAAGAATTTCTGCGTCCTTTCCGGGAAACAGCAGGTCGGGGCACGGCCAACTGTTTTCGGACCGATTCGGAAGCTTTAGGTCTGTATTCCGTTCCCAAAGATAATCACGATATTTCCCTCAGTTGGAACGGCCCTTTTTGGTCCGATAAAAAACTCACCGAGGCGGTAGTCAGCACGCTGCTTGCCTACTTGAGCGAGTACGAATTCATTCGCACCGATCGTCTGCATGTTGCCATTCTCAGCACATTGATCGGACGCAAGGTCTTCCTCTATCCCAATGCCTACTATAAGAATAAAGCAATATTTGAGATGAGCCTGAAGCAATACCCTGAAACGTACTTCATCAATACAGCGACCAATAAGTGCTATCAGGAATACATGCAAAGCTCCTCCGACAAAAACGCCGGCACCAGGTAAGGCGCAGCGAATATACCCCAATATTCCACCAACAAAATTCAGAGAAGAACATCTCTTTTCAGTTTTACAATGCCTTACTGCCCTAAATTGAGGTGGCAGGCATTACTGACAATTTTCTGATAGTGCACACATCAGGGTGATTGCATAAATTAAAGCCAGCAGCCAGTCTGCTGATGGTGCAGACTG
>CAYRIZ010000006.1:0-57329 GCA_964424565.1 uncultured Enterobacterales bacterium | reverse complement strand
TCAACCCCTTGCTGGAAGTGGGTTTAACCGGGAAATTTAATCCCGAAAGTCGAGTCTTATACAAATAAAGTCCGGTCCTAGGCAGACCGAACTTGTAAGGGTAGAGTGATGGGTTAATTACCACTGACGGGGGATGTAATCAAAATCAGTCCACTCTGCTACCAGAGGTTCATTCCAGAAACGGCCTTCCACACCGGTCACCGCGTCAGTGTGCAGGAAGAAGCCGTTGGCCTCAGGGTTGTGAATGATGAAGCGCACGTCATAGGTGCCGGCACCGGGCAACTTAACATTGGCACCGTAGTGAGGGCCGTCGGTGGCGTTCATGGCCATGAAGGTACCGGAGGTGGCAATCTCGCCTTTGTTCGGGCCGTCCTTGTGGATGATTTCAAAATCAACCTTGAGGTAGGGCACGAACTCGCCCTTGCCGTAGCCCAGGGTGTTCTCCAGAGCTGAGATGTCAGCTTCCAGGTGGAAGTCGGCCTCATCGGCAGCCAGACCCATGCCGGCAGGCTCCATGTCCACAGGCTGGAAGTACACAGCGCCTACGTTCAGCGGGCCTACTTCAATATCATCACCTACGGGGAACTCTTCAAAGCCGGCCTCTTCACCAGGCAAGGGAGCGGCAGAGGCCAGAGAGCTTAAGCCCAGCCCCAGTAATAAGGCCAGAGAAGCTGAGATTACAGTTTTTTTCATGGTTATCTCCTTTTGTGATCTAAATTCTTATTGATTGGTTTGGGTATTCAGTTTTTGGGCAAGTTCAGCCCGCGCCTGAGCCCACTTCCTGACGGCCATAACCATGGTGATCAGGCACAGCACGAGCATGCACAGCTGCGGCACCAGAGTTTCAACCGTGGGATAGATGCCTAAAATGTCTATGGTGGGTACATAGGGGACAGGGGTGACTGAGACCAGATCTCCTTCCTGGAACTCTTTGATGGCCGCCCCCACAAAATCTATGCAGATGATGTACATCAGTATGCTGGTGCCCACAAAGAAGGTCTTAAGCGGCAGCTTCAGGCTTAACACTCTGATGAAGATGTACACAAAGATGAGCAGTACGCAGCCCAGAGCAAAGCCTGTCCACACCGGCAGGGAGTCCTGAGCACTCATCAGCAGGGCCTGATAGAACAGAATTACTTCGGCGCCTTCACGGAATACGGCCAGAAAGGCGGTAAAAGAGAGGGCAAACAGCGAGCCGCGGCTTAAGTTGGCATTGATTTTGCCCTGCAGGTAGCCCATCCAGGCGGCCGCATCAGCCTTGCTCATCATGAAGTTTGAGACATAGAAGAGCACCACCACGGCCACCAGCATGACCGCGCCTTCGGTGATCTCCTGATTTTGTCCATTGCCTTCGGTCAGCAGGTTGAGAATGTAGGCCATGGCAAAGCTGGCCACTATGGCATAAATGCCGCCCCTGACCACTGATTTCTGCTTGTCAGCATGTCCCATTTTGACCAGGTAGGCCAGAATGGCGGCAAATACAATCATTGCCTCTATGCCTTCACGCAGAATAATAAACAGTGAGGCAATCATCACGGTGATAAAGGAGGAGCTAAGAGTGCCGCCTGAGCCTTCAGCTTCACCTTCATCTTCATTTTTGCCGTCCAGGGCCAGTCCCTGAGCCTTTAAGGATGAATTAAGCTCGGCAATGAGATCGTTTACCTCAGAGAGGGGAGCCCGGGCGGCCATCCTTTTTTTGAGCAGGGCAAACTGATACTCCACATCCGAGGCGCTCCTGCCTGAGATGTAGGTTTTTACATTGCGCTCCACACCTAATTTTTCGTAGTAGCCAAAATAGGCCACGTTGACCTCATTGATGGCCGCTCTTTCGTCACCAGTCTCATAGATCCGGCCTGAATTGACCAGGATCTCCTGCATTTCATTGGTGATCTGAGTCCAGGATTCATACTGAGCGGCCCCGGCGGGGGTACAGAAAGCCCAAAGCCAGGCAGTCAGCAGTGCCAGAATAATGCGCATAATGCAGCCTTTGTTTTGAAAATCCACAGTTGATAACTTGCGGCCAACCCTTTGAGTAAGCATAAACTTACTGCAGTTAGCTATGAGTAGTTAGTGTAGGCTAACAGATAAGGCCTGTCAAAGACTTTTTGACTCTGAGAAAGACTGGGCGCTGCGCTCTGACTTACGGCAGGGCGCAGTTCAGCCTTGCAAAAAAGCCCGAAATGATTAAGATTAAGTGAGCACAGACTAACCAAGATAAGTCAAAGCTAACGCAAAGGCCTGGCATTTATCTGAGCTGACAGTACGCCGAGGGGGAGACTGTCGCGGTCTGTGCAGCCAGTGAAGCCTGCCAGCGGGCAGGGCTTTGCATAGAGGGAATTAATTGCTGAGGAATAAGCAGTGGTGAGTGCAGTTGTTTGGACCTGCCGCCTGTGGTTGTGGCGCTCTTTACAGGCCGGGGCGGATAAGGGGCCGCAGAGCAGGGAGATGTTTAAATGCCTGTACTGACGGTGGTGTTGCTGCTCTTAAACCTCATAATCGGGGCCGGATCTTTGTTTGTGGGCGTTTTCGATCTTAATGCCGCAGCGCTGCTGGATCTTGATGCCGATGCCCTGAGTATTCTGGTGATCTCCAGACTGCCGCGCCTGCTGGCCATCTGGTGCAGCGGCATGTCCCTGGCCACAGCCGGTCTTATTATGCAGACTTTGTGTGCCAACAAGTTTGTCTCTCCTACAACAGGCTCAACCCTGCAGTCAGCCCAGCTGGGTATAGTGCTGGCGCTGTTGTTTATGCCTGACAGCACACTGGTGGGGCGGGCGCTGTTCTCCTTTGCCACTGCCACCGCAGGCACTCTGCTGTTTGTCTGTCTGGTCCTTAAGGTACAGTTCAAAGAGGTGATCCTGGTGCCCCTGGTGGGCATTATGCTGGGCAGCATTATTATGGGGATCACCAACTTTCTGGCCTTTAAATTCGGTGTGACCCAGGCTCTGGCCTCCTGGTCGGTGGGACATTTTTCGGCGGTGATCAAAGGCCGCTACGAACTGGTTTACCTGTCCCTGCCGCTCATTGCCCTGACTTTTGCTTATGCCCATTACTTCAATATAGCCAGCCTGGGCCCCCATATGGCCAAAAACCTGGGGTTGAGCTACAGGTGGGTGATGATCTCAGGTCTTACCCTGGCTGCCATGCTCACCGCCTCCGTGGTGACGGTGGTAGGAGCCATCTCCTACATAGGTTTGATCGTGCCCAATCTGGTGACCATGTTCAAAGGGGACAATATTAAAAACACCCTGATCGATACCGCGCTGGCCGGGGCGCTGCTGGTGTTGGTGTGCGATCTGATCGGGCGCCTGGTCATCTACCCCTATGAACTGCCCATAGAGCTGGTCATCGGTCTGGTGGGCTCGGTCATCTTTATTGCCCTGATCTTCTACCGTATAGATCCGCAGAGCTTCACAAAATTCCTGCGGATCAGGAGGGTCCCCAGATGAGTGTGCAGGGTAAAACCAGGGTGCTGCTGGCGCTTGCTGTACTTTGTGCCCTGCTGTATGAATTCTGGAATTTTGAGCCTGAGTTTGCTGCCTTTTTCCTGCAGATCCGCACCCCCAGGCTGCTGGCCATGATTGCCGCGGCTGTATGTATAGGGGCGGCCTCTCTGGTGTTTCAGACCCTGATTCAAAACTACATAGTCACCCCCTGTCTGCTGGGCATGAATGCGCTGTATCTGGTGCTGCACACGGCGCTGATCTTTGTGTTCGGGCTGGAGAGTGCGTACTTTCAGAGCCGCCACGTGTCCTTTGTGTGCGATCTCATCTTAATGGGCCTGGTGGCCACTTATCTGTACAGTTATCTCTTTACCAAAACCCGCTGCAATGTTTTGTACCTGCTGTTGATCGGCACGGTGCTTACCACCCTGTTCGGCTCGGTGCAGTCGGCTCTGGTGCGCCTGATGGATCCCAATGAGTACGACATTCTGCTGACGCAGCTGGTGGCCGGTTTTTCTGATGCCGACTATCCCCTGTGCGCCGCTTCCCTGGTCCTGATGGCCGTCATAGCCTGGTGGCTGCGGGCAGACTTAAGGTGCCTTGATGTGCTGGCTCTGGGGCGGAATATGGCCATCAATCTGGGACTGGAGTACGAAAAAAGCCAGCGCCGGCTGCTGCTGGGGGTAGCCCTGTATATAGCCATAGCCACAGCCCTGGTGGGGCCCATCTCCTTTATGGGTCTTATCACCACCAATCTGGCGCGGCAGTTTTTTGTCACCTACAGGCACCGCTACCTGACTGCAGGCTCGGTGCTGTTTGCCCTGATCATCCTGATTGCCGGAGAGCTGCTGATTGAGCAGATCTTTGTGTATGCCATACCCATCAGCGTCTTTATCACCATAGCAGGCGGCGTTTATTTTCTCTATCTCATACTGAGGGCAGAGCGGGGCGCTTATTAGACTTTAGGACAGCACTAATGCTTACAGCAGTAAACCTTACCAAAAAATACCAGCAGGAGACGGTGGTGGACAGGGTTTCCCTGTCTTTTGATCAGGGGCAGCTGATCTGTCTGCTCGGGCCCAATGGGGCGGGTAAATCCACCTTTTTGCACATGCTCTCCCGGCTGACCCCGGCCGATGCAGGTGAGATTTTGCTAGATGACAGGAATATCTTTGAGTACGGCTCCTATGCCCTGGCCCGCCGCATGGCCATACTCACGCAGAGCACTCATATTGCCAGCAAGCTTACGGTGCGGGAGCTGGTCTCCTTGGGCAGGTTCCCGCACTGCAAAGGACATTTGGGGCCTGAAGACATGGAGGCTGTAGACCGGGCTTTGACTTTTCTGGAGCTGACCGGGCTCTCTGATCGCTTTTTGGATGAACTCTCGGGCGGGCAGCGGCAGCGGGCCCTGATTGCCATGGTGCTGGCTCAGGACACGGATTATGTGCTGCTCGATGAGCCTACCAACAACCTCGATATTTATCACGCAGCCAGGCTGATGCAGTGTCTGCGTTCTCTGGTCGATGATTTGGGCAAGGGGGTCATCATGGTGCTGCATGAACTTAACTATGCCTCCTTTTATGCCGACAAGCTGGCTGTCTTCAAAAAAGGACAGTTACAAGGCTTCGGCGGGGTGGAAGAGATCATGCAGGCTGATTTTCTCAGTGCGGTTTACGATGTGGACTTTACCATCACCAGGCTGAAGGGCAGGCCTTTGGCTTTGTATTTTTAGGAGCTCTCATGAAAAATTCGTGGATTAAAGGGGTAATCGCGGCAGCAGCTCTGCTGCTGTCTGCTGCAGGCTGGGCTGATACTGTTACTGTGCCCACCTTAGACAAAGATCTTAAATTCACTGAGGTCACCGTGCCGCAGGATCCCCAGCGTGTAGCTGTTCTGGATTACGCTGCTTTGGATATTATCGACAGTCTGGGACTGGGAGACAGAATCACGGCAGTGGCCAGGGGCTCTGCTCCTGCTTATCTGGACCGCTATATGCAGGATGATTCCCTGATCAATGCAGGTACAGTCAAGGAAGTCTCAGCAGAGCAGCTGCTGCGGGCCAGACCTGAGGTAATTTTTGTGGGGGCCCGCCTGGCCCGCAAGGTAGATGAATTATCCAGGATTGCCCCGGTGGTCATGCTGGGAGTGGATTATGAGGAAGGGCTGCTCCCCAGCGTCAAACGCAATGTGCAGACCATCAGGACCATTTTCAATTTGAGCGCTGAGGAAGACTTCAGGCCTTTTGAAGAAAGGCTGCAGGCCATACAGGCCCAGGCGGCCGGCAAATCCGTGGTGGTGGGGCTGGTCACGGCTTCCAACTTCAATGCTCTGGGCAATGGCGGCCGGTGTTCCCTGATCACCCATGACAGCGGCTTTGTGAATTTGGCCGGAGACATCAAAGCCACCCACGGCAGCGAGTCTTCCTTTGAGCTGCTGGTCAAATTGGATCCTGACTATGTCTTTGTGCTGGATCGCGACAGTGCCATCAACCTGGAAGGAGCCAGACTGGCGCAGGATCTAATGGACAATGAGCTGGTCCACAGAACGCAGGCCTACCAAAACGGCCGCATCATCTACCTGACTGCAGCCGCCTGGTATCTGGCCGAAGGCGGATATCAGGCTCTGGAGCTGATGCTGCAGGATATTGAGCGGGCCTTTGCCAGATAATCCCTCACCCCAGGCTGCAGGCACCGGCCTCAGATCTCATCAAATTCCCTTTTTGAGGGATTCATCGAAAGTCCGCTGATTGATCAGCTGCGCTATTCTGGCCTTGATGCGCTCCTGCAGCAGGGGTTTGCTGCAGGCAGTCAGCGCCTGATTGAACATGTAGATGGAGCGGTCGTAGTTGGCGTACAGGGCAAAAAGCTCCCCGCGGATCTGACTTAAGGAGCACTGATCCTGCAGTTTGCCGTAGGCTTCACTGAGCATGTCCAAAGCCAGAACATCTGAGGGGTGCCGGTTCAAATAGGCCTCCAGCAGCGTAATGGTTTTGCTCGGCTGCCCGGCCGTAAGACAGGCATTGGCCAGGTTCATGGTCAGTACCCTGTTGTGGGGGCGGCTTTTGAGGCTGTTTTCCAGGCGCGCTATGGCACTGCTGTAGTTTTTGCGCTCCAGATCTATATCAGTCAGCAGATCTATGACAAAGAAATTGTTCTGCGGCAGAGTCTTTAAGTATTCCAAAGCCTTGTCATAATCTTTGAGCTCATACCAGGCCAGGGCCAGGGCATAATTGCGGTAATTGCTGTTGGCCCTGGTCATACCCTGCAGGCGCTGCACATAGTCTTCCATGGAGCGGTGCTTAAGACAGCGCACATCCACCCTGGCCTTGGCAAAAAAGAAGTCCGGATTGGCTGAATTGCTGCGTTTGGGCAGCTGCTGGGCGCGGTTTTGGGCCTCGGCTATACGGATCTCGGAGAGGGGGTGGTCAATCAGCATGGTAAATACCGGATTGATATTGCCCTGCATGGTCTGCAGATGCCTGAACATGTCCACCATGCCGCCGGGGTTGAAGCCGCTGCGGTAGAGCAGATCCATGCCTATGCGGTCGGCTTCGTATTCATTGTCGCGGGTAAAATTGATGGTGCTCTGGGCCGTGGCGCCCAGCGTGGTGGTGAGGGCAGCCGCTCCCACGGTGGGATTGATAATGGCCATGGCTATGGAGCCGATCAGCGAGGCCAGGGTGAGACTGGTGCGCTGCGACTGACTTTCCAGATAGCGGGCTATGTGGCGCTGGGTCACATGGGAGATTTCATGGGCCAGCACGGAGGCAAATTCATCCTCGGTTTCAGAGTAGACAAAAAGCCCGGTATTGACCCTGACCTTGCCGGCCAGAAAGGCCGAGGCATTCAGGGAAGTGTCATTGATGATAAAAAATTCAAAGGGAAAATTGACATGCTCGGCATGCAGCAGTAATTTGCTGCCTACGCTGTTCAGGTACTCCTGAAGCACAGGATCGTCTATGACATTCATGCTGCCGCGGGCGGTGCGCATGAAGAAATCACCCAGCTGCTGTTCCCGCTGTATGGTCAGTCCCTGCACCCCGGCCGTGCCTATCTCCGGCACTGCAGCCGCCGCTGTGCTGCCGGCTGCGGCAGTAAACAGGGCAAAAAGCAGGGCGCAGTATGTTTGTTTGACTTTGGTCAATGTAGAATCCTTATTCTCTGAAGTGCCTATAATTGCTTACTGATGATAAAGCAAAACAACTGAAAATGTATGCTTCCGCCTTTGACTGCCGGGAATGCACTCAGGTTCAGGCTGCCGGGCAAATTTCTGCCGCCATGACCCAGGCAGGACGGCAGGTGCACATACAGCCTGTTTTGTTTGGCCGGGTGTAAGGGAATTATGATCAAATTATTCAAAAACTGGTACGCAGACCATTTCTCGCAGCCTGGTACTGTGGAATTTGCGCTGGTACTCATTGCCGCCTTTATCCTGATTTATTTCTTCATGTGGCTGGTGGGACCGCTGGTGGTGGCTTTGTGTCTGGCCTTTGTGCTGGACTGGGCGGTGGAGTCGCTGCGGCGGCGTACCAAATTGAGCCGGCACTGCGCTGCGGTGCTGGTAATGGTGATCTTTATAGGGCTGTGTGTGCTGGCTCTGCTGCTGCTGGTGCCGCAGATCATCAGGCAGGGAGCACAGTTCTACAATACCCTGCTCTCACTGTCGCAGGATGCCGCGGCAGCCGGTATGGCCGCCGGTGATGCAGACGGCTTTTCCCTGTCGGCCGGGGATCTGGATGCCTATATAGCCGCTTCCTTGTACAATTTGATCGAGGGACTGCCCGAGCCGCTGCCGAGCATGCTCACCCGGGAGGATATCCTCTCTGCCGCCGCGTCCCTGCGCACACAGCTGATCAGCTACACGGCCAATCTGCTGCGCACACAGCTGATGCCCTCGGTGGTCAATATTTTCACCTACCTGATGTATCTCATCATCGTGCCCATCTTCACCTTTTTGATGCTCTACAACAAAAGGCTGATGCAGAAGCGGGCCATTACCTATATCCTGCCGGACAATCAGGTACTCATCAAGGAATTCTGGCCGGCCATTTCCGGGCAGATTGCCGGCTACATCCGCGGCAAGCTCCTGCACATCATTATCATTGCGGCAGTCAATACTCTGGTCTTCCGCCTGTTTTCCCTGAACTATGCCGTGCTGCTGGGCGTAGGCGTAGGCCTCTCCGTGGTCATCCCCTATGTGGGGGCAGTGCTCATTGGTCTGCCGGTGCTGCTCATTTCGGTGATTCAGTTCGGCTTCACCGACGGGCTGTTCTGGCTGCTGCTGGCTTATGTGGTAATTCAGCTGCTGGACAGCAATCTGCTCACCCCCATGCTGTTTTCCCACACCATGAATCTAGATGCCTTTTCCATCTTGGCGGCCATCTTGATTTTCGGCGGCATGTGGGGATTTTGGGGGGTGTTTTTTGCCATACCCCTGGCTACCTTCATCAAGACTTTGATCGTGCGCTGGCCTTCGCGGCAGCGGGACGAGCGCAACCGCGCCAAAGATAAAGGAGAAAAGACTCCGGAAAAGGCAGAGTGAACCCGGGCTGATGAGGGCGGCAAATTTGGTACAATGGCTTAAAATCAAGCTGGATGATCTACCATGAGTGACGCATTTAATTTTTCCCGGATCTACACCTACAAAGAACAGGCCGCCCGCTCCCTGTCCTGGGGGCATCATTTCCTGCTGCTCAATATTCTGCTGGCTGTGGCCACAGGCTCGGCCTATGTCTACGGAGCCCCGGAGCAGAGCGGTTTTCTGCCTTTTGTCTATTTGCTGCTGACCCTGCTGGGGCACCTGAGCTTTATTTCCTGCGTGCTCTATCTGGTAGTCTTTTTCCCGCTGTCCTTCATAGGCAATTTCCGGGCCTACCGCATTTGTGCAGTCATAGTTGCCGTATTGTGCTTTACCGTGCTGCTCATCGACGTCAAGCTCTATCTCTACGTCAAGGTGCATTTGAGTCTGGGCGTGCTGCGCCTGATGTTCACTCAGCTTGATTTCAATACCGGACTTAATTACAACTTTTTGTTCATTGCCGTGCCGCTGCTCCTGCTGCTGGAAGCAGGCTTTGCCAGACTGTCCACGGCTGCCCTCTACCACCACCGGCCCGGCCGGGGGCTGTTTTCCCGCTGCCTGATCGTGCTGCTTACCGCCTGCTTTATCAGCTCGCACTGCCTGCACATCTGGGCCGATGCCGTAGGCTATGACCGCATCACCGTCCTGCGCTCGGTCTTCCCGGCCCATTATCCCATGACCGCCAAGAGCTTCCTGGAAAGCCACGGCTGGATCAGCGATGGGGAAAAGCACAGCGATCCCAATGCCCGTATAGAGTATCCGCTCTCAACGCTGACCATAACCGAGGGCCGGCAGCCGCAGAATGTCATCATAGTCTTCATCAACGGTCTGTCGCAGCGGGATATCAATGCCGCCGATACCCCGCAGCTTTATGCCTTAAAGGGCCGGGGCCTGTCCTATGAAAACTACTATCTGCCTTACCGCAGCCTGGGAGACAATCTCTTTGCCGTAAGCTACGGTCTGCCCAGACTTTATAGGCCGTCACTGGTGCAGGATCGCATCATTCCGGTAATGCTCGATGAAATGTTCCGGCAGGCCTACACCGTACGTGCCCTGGAAAGCCACTCCGAGGTGCTGCCGCTGGGCAGCAGACGCGATGACAGCGGTCTGGAAGCCGTACGCGTGGACAGTCTGGCCGATAATGCAGCCGTGTTTGCCGCCGCCGAACAAATGCTCGATCAGGCCGGCCCGCAGGAGCGTCTGGCCCTGACTTTGATGCTCAATGATCTGCTCTGCACGGACAGCAATTCAGCCTATGCCGCCGCGCTGCAGCGCACTGATGCCGCTGTAGGTGCCCTGATGGACAAACTCGAATCTTCAGGCCTGCTGAACCGCAGCCTGGTGATCATTTCCTCCCTGGCCGGCAGCCTGCAGGAAAGCGGGATGCGCTTTGACCGTGCCTATGCCCATGTACCGCTGATTCTCTTTGCTCCTTATCAGGGAGCCCGCAGTATCAGCGAGCTGAGTGCCCCTTATGATCTTTGTCCCACCATAGGCGCGCAGGCTCTGGGCGTCAGCTCGCCTTCCTCGGTCTATTCCATGGGCTATGATCTGACCGCTCTGCCGGATCGCAGCTTTATAGTGGCCGACGGCAATGATTTGATTTTGATTGAAAAGCAGCATGCCACCATCTATCTGCGTGACGGACAGGCGGTGGTGGAACGCGCCGGAGGATCGACCTCGGAGATCAGACCTAATCTGGCTGATTTGATTTCAGCCATGCGTGAGCTCAACCGCTTTATAGACTAACTCTCATCGGCGGCAGGATGGCCGCCGATCACTGCCTGGCTGCAGGCTGTCTTCTCTGCTGTTGCCCTTTAAAGCGGCAGCAGTCGTCCCCATGTTGAAAATAAAAGCGTAAATCAACCTGAGGCTGAAAGTCTGCCTTCAGGTGCCGGCGAACTTTTGTGAAAGGATTTTTTATGCAGTTAAATGAACACAATGTCAAGGAAGTACTGATCGACGCCTCCATGCAGAAGGCCGTGTTTTTGTATTTCTATATAGATGCCCCTGATTGTGCCCAATCAACCCAGGCTCTGACTGCCGCCATTTCCGACAACAATGAGTATATTTCCCTGGTAATGGCTGATGTCACCCAGCGCGTATCCCAGGCTGTGGCCATGCAGCTGGGGCTGCAGAATGTGCCTGCCCTGATCGTGTTCCGGGAAGGCAAACCGGTGGATGCCCTGCAGGGTGATGACATTACCGCCAGACTGCAGGAGATCATTGGCAAGTACATGCCCTCGGAGTGTGAACTGCTGCTGCGTCAGGCCCTGCAGAGCGAGGCAGCCGGTGATCTCAATGCTGCCGTGGGTACGGCTGCCCAGGCCTTTAATCTCGAGCCCAAAAATCTCTCGGCCAAACACATTTATGCCCGCCTGCTGATTGCCGCCAAAAATCTGAACCGCGCCCAGGAAGTGCTGGCCAATCCCGGCCGGGAAGAAAGCGAGAGCTCGGAGTATCAGGATCTGATCTCCGCCCTCAATCTGGCCCTCAAGGCTCAGGACAGCCCTGAGCTGACCCAACTGGCCCGTGAATTTGCCGAGCATCCCAGCGATGAGCTGGCTTTGAAATATGCCGCTGCCCTGGTCAATGCCGGCAAAAAGGCTGAAGCTCTGGAAATGCTCTTTGGTCTCTTAAAGCAGGATCTCTCCAAGGCTGAGATCAAAAAGACCTTTTTGGATATCTTAAGCACCATGTCAGGCGATCCCCTGCAGGGACAGTACCGCCGCCGTCTGTTCAGCCTGCTGTACTAATTCCCGCCGCTGCCCGGCGTGACCGGGCAGTTTCAGGGGCCTCAGTAACCTATATGCAGCAGCTCCCGGGCTTCGTCCGGGGTCATGACCTCCTTGTCCATGGAGCGGATCAGGGCTGCAGTCTTTTCCACCAGCGGGGCATTGCTGTCCACCTGCGTGTTTTCATCCAGATAATTGCTGTCCTCAAAGCCTACGCGCACTGTGACTGCTCCCATGCCCAAAGCGGCGGCAATAATGCCGAAATCCCGGCGGTGGGCGTGGGTAATGCCCCAGATGCTGTCGGGAGGCAGCATGGAGATCATGGCTGCCAGGGCCTGCGGGGTGGCCGGAGCTTCACCGCCATGCCCCAGTACCACTGAAAAGAGCACCGGCCTGACCATATCATAGGCCTGCATCAGCAGCCCGGTCTGATAGGAGTGGCCGATCTCAAAGGTTTCCACTTCAGGGATCTTGTGCCAGCGCAGCAGCTCCTCCACGCAGTAACGCACATCACGGGGGCGGTTGATGTAGACGCCTTCACCCAAATTGGTGGAACCCACATTAAGGGAGCAGGCCTCCACCAGATCAAGAGGCACCGGAGCGCAGCGCTCCTCTATGGAAAGATCGGAAATACCGCCGGTGGAAACCTCAATAATGATGTCGCTCTGCGCCCGGATGAGCTTTAAGGTCTCATAAAGCAGGGAGGTATCAGCCGTCAGCCGGCCCTGGGCATCACGCACATGCAGATGCACCATGCCTGCTCCGGCCTGGCGGCAGGCCAGTACATCTGCGGCTATTTTTTCGGGAATTATTTGGGTGCAGCTGCCGGACACCGGAGCTACATTGATCAATACTTTTTTGTTCATTAAACAGTAAATCCTTGTGCAGCTTCCCTCATGCAGCTCCCCGCCGCGGCGGGGAGCTTTAGTAGGGAGGGGATTGATTAAAAAGCAGATCCTCTCTGCCTGATTAGAGCAGGCACAGTGACAGCCACGGGATAAAGGTTACCAGCAGCAGGGCCACCATGGAGACCAAAAGCAGCGGAGTGACGCCATGCATGATCTTCTCGAACTTGACCTTGGCTATGTCGGCGGCCACATAAAGGTTGGGGCCTACCGGCGGAGTAACCTGACCTATGGACAGATTGAGCACCAGCACCACGCCCAGGTGAATCATGTCAATGCCCAGAGCCTTGGCTATAGGCATGACTATGGGCACCAGAATGAACAGGGCGGAGGTATTGTCCATTACACAGCCGGCAAACATGAACACCACGTTGATGATGAGCAGCATCACTATCTTGTCCTGAGTAAGCGACAGTGCAAACTCGGTCAGACGGGCGGCTATGCCCTGTTCGGTCAGCACCCAGGAGAAGATGCCGGCGTTCATGATGATGAGCAGGATGATGCCGGTGGTCTTGGCAGTGGAGAACAAAGCCTTGAGGAAGTTGTCCAGCTTGATCTCACGGTAGACGAATGTACCCACAATAAAGGAGTAGATCACGGCCACGGCTGCAGACTCGGTGGGGGTCAGCAGACCGGAGTAAATACCACCGAGCACGATGATGGGAGAGAACAGACCCCACAGGGCATCCACAAAAGCCTTCCAGATCTCGCGGCCGGCAGCCATTTTGCCATTGCCGCCCCAGTTATGCTTCTTGGCTATGAAGTAGGTGTAGATGCAGAGTATGGAGCCGAACAAAATGCCCGGCACAATGCCGGCAAAGAACAGATCGCCTATGGACTCGCCGGTGATCATGCCGTAGATAATAAAGGTGATGGACGGCGGGATCACTGTGCCCAGAGATCCGGAAATGGCCGACAGGCCGGAGGAGAAGCCGCTGTCATAGCCTTCCTTGATCATGGCCGGGATCAAAATGGAACCTATGGCGGCCACAGTGGCAGTACCCGAGCCGGAAATGGCCGCAAAGAACATAGCGGCAATCACCGCCACCATGCCCATACCGCCCTTGATGCCGCCGAAGAAGCAGTTGGCCAGCTTGATGAGGCGTTTGGATATGCCGCCGCAGTCCATGAAGGCACCGGCCAGAATAAAGAGCGGAATGGTCAGCAGGGTGAACTTCTGCACCGTGGCCTGCATCATGGCCGGCACCACACCCAGGGGGTCACCTACATAGATCAGGGTAAAGATACTGGCCAGACCCAGGGATATGGCAATGGGGATGTTGATGAACACCATCAGGGCCAGGGAGCCGAATAAAATAATTTCTGTCATGGGCAGGTCTCCTAAATGGACTCGATCTGGGTTTCAGGCTTGTTTTTGGCCAGGGTGTACTGCCACAATCTGAATATGGACAGCACTGCAGACAGGGGTATGGCTATGCCAATCATCCAGATCGGCATTTCCAGCACGCCGGTGAGCATGTGATAGCGGATCTGCCGCAGTACCATATCAATGCCCCAGATCAGCCAGATGATGTAATTGATGGTGATCAGAGAGGCTCTGATAATGGTGTGTATGGTTTTGGCTTTGCCGGTGAGCTTGTCGGTCAAATAGGCAAAACCCATGTGGCTGTTGGTCTTGAAGGCAGCCGCGGCGGCCAGACAGCAGACCCACACGAACATGGTGGTCACCAGCTCCTGGGTAAAGGACATGTTGAACCAGCTGATTTTGCGGGAGAACACGTTCATAAAGGTCACCAGCGCCATGATGATGAGGGCAGCTGCGCAGACGTATTCTTCGAAATTTTTCCAGAATTTGGGCATGATCATCAATCCTCCAGATAACCTCGGGTAAAGAGATCGATCACGTCAGCGCCTATGCTGTCGCGATAATCGTTATAAATGCCGGCGGCTTTCTCCCTGAAGACATCCTTTTCCTCAGGACTAAGATAGGTAAAGGTCACGCCCTTGGTCTTGAGGTCTTCAATGATGCCGTCCTCGGAGGCGGCCAGATAGTCATTACCCCACTGCAGCGCGCGGGCGGCACTCTCCCTTACAATCTTCTCCTGCTCGGGAGTGAGTTTTTCCAGGGTGGCCGAGCTCATGATCCATATGGTGGTATCACGCACACCGTCCCACAGGGTCACATAGGGCTGCACTTCCTCAAACTTGGAGGAGGCAAATACGGCTATGGGGTTTTCCTGTCCGTCTATGGTTTTCTGCTGCAGGGAGGTATAAACCTCGGAGAAGTCCATGGCGGTGGGGTTGGCGCCGTAGTAATCGCGATAGAGGGTGATGAACACATTGGCTCCGGGCACGCGTATGTTCATGCCGCGCAAATCCTCGGGAGTGCGGATCTCCCCTTTGGAGTTGGAGATCTGCCGTGAGCCGGCATTGTTGATGCCCAGCATCTCGGTTTCTATGGCATTGCACCACTTGTTCACCTCGGCGTGAACCTTGGGAGAGCTGCAGAACTTCAGCAGATTTTCCTGGCTGGGGAACAGGAAGGGCAGCCAGAAGGCATAGAACCTGGGATCATAGTTGGCTATGTTGGCCGGCGCGCAGGAATGGATATCAATATTGCCGGTCTGGGTCAGCTCAATGGCTTTGGTGAGGTCACCGCCGGACAGACCGCAGTTGGAGAAGATATCAACGCGCATGGTACCGCCAGAGGCTTCCTCTACGTACTTTTTAAACTCCATGGCCGCCAGATCGGAAGCCGATCCGGGATTCTGGGTGTGGGAGAACTTGATGACGGTTACGTTGCTTCTGACGTCGCAGCCGGTCATGAGCAGTGCACAGGCACACAGTACAGCAGCGCCCAGGGCACTGCCGGCAAAAGATCTAGGCATGGAAACACCTCCTTGAGGGGCTTAAATCAATCCCTTGACGTGCAGGGCACGTTTCAAAGCCAGGGCACCAAAACGCGGGCTGGACAGTACTTCCAGACCGGTCACTTCACGTATGTGATCCTCGGCATAAGCCATGGAACCCTGAGCAAAAAGCAGCACATCCACCTGCGGGGCTACTTCTTTGGCGTAACGGGCCATGAGCTCCAGAAACTGCTCGGGATTGAGGCCGAAACCGCCTTCAACCAGCACATCCACCGTTTCAATGCGCTTGTCCATTTCCCGGGCTACACGCTGTACGGTACTGCGGGTGGGATCGAGCGTGGTAGGCAGAGTGGCCATTACGCCTATGCGTTTGCCCAGGCGTACTGCCTCGCGGCACATTTCCTCATCTATGCGCACTATGGGTACGCCGGTCAGCCGGGCCAGATCCTGAGCCGCATCAGCCACATCGCCCACAGAGGAGCAGATATTGAGTACAGCATCGGCATCGGCATTGACCGCCTGCATGAACATGGAGACCAGGCGGGCGGCGCAGTAGCGGGTGACATATCCTGCCTTCACGGCATCGGCAATGATGCTCGGATCCTGGAAATTGATAATTTCGCAGTCCCCCAGCTGTTTTTTGACTTCGGTCTCCACCGTGGCGGTAAGTTCAGGGGTGACGCCGGTATAGACTAATGCAACTTTCATGTAAGACTACTCCTGTGCAAATTCCCGGGTTCTGTGCAAATTCCCGGTACTGTAATGTTTTATGTGGTGTATGTAATTTCGGCCTGCCGCCTGTAATTTAATTGCGTGCCGCTTACAGCAGCTCCTTTATTTCCTCTGCAGTCAAATGCCGCAGGGCACAGCCCTGAGTGATGAAGAACAGCCGGCAGCTTTCCTCCAGCTCCACGGCATTATTCAGGGCATCTGCGGCATTTTTACCTCCGGTCACCATGCCGTGATTGGCCAGCAGAAATGCTTTGCTGTCCGGGCCGTGGGAGGCTATGTCATCTGCAATGGCCCTGGATCCCGGTTTGCGGTAGGGAGTCAGGATCACGTGTCCCAGCTTCATTACCAAATAGGGAGTGATGGGCCGCAGTACGTTTTCCGGATCTGCCTGAGAGTGATCCAGACAGGCATAGGCGGTGGCATAGGGTGAATGCGTGTGCACGACGGCATTGACCTGGGCATTGAGTTTGTAGAAAGCCAGGTGGAAGGGGTATTCCTTGGTGGGCTTGGCCCCGGAGATCAGCTCACCCTGCGCATTGAGCAGAGAAAGGCTGTCCGCATCGAGATCGGAAAGCGTGCAGCCGGTGGGGGTGACCAAAAAGGTGTTGTCCGGGCCGCGCAGCGATAAATTGCCGGCCGAGCCGTTGGAAAGGCCACGTTCAAACAGCAGTCTTCCCATCCTGACCATGTCCTGGCGCAGTTGTGCAATTTCTGATGTCATGATCTTCCTTCCGTAATCATCTGCATATGTATACATTTGCTGTTACGGCCGGCCGGCGGCAGGGAGGTTCTGAGTGCTGCCGCCGGCTCAGCCGTCAGTGATTTTTGCGCTGCTGTACCGGCAGAGGACTGGACAGCTGTGCTGGCTGTGTCATGAACATCCCCAAAACAGTGCAGTTGAGAAATAAAGCGCATTTTTTAACATTCTAAAGTTAAATTTTGATTGAAATTGTGATAGCGATGCGGTTTTAGAGGCTTTGTCAAAGAGATAAGTGAAATTATGTGACGCAGCGAAAAAATTTCGCGTTAATTTTTGCGAAAACGCGCCTTAAGGGGAGGGGAATAAATTTCAGCTTTAAGTGCCGGAATGAGGAGCCGGCGCAGGCTGGGACTATGCCGTCTTAATGCACCAGTATCATGCTGAGATCCATGGTTTCCAGCACTTTTTGTGCATGCTCAGGCAGCTTGTCATCGGTGATGATGGTGCTGAGATCTGAAAGCGGCACAGCAAGATAGGTGGCCGTCTGGGCATATTTGGAGGAGTCGCAGATCAGAATGCGCTGCCGGCTGGACCTGACCACAGCCTGCTTGACCGGAACTTTGTTGGGATCGGGCGTGGTGATGCCGCGGAGCTCCCAGGAGGAGGCGGACAGAAAGCCCAGATCAAAGGAAAGTGAGGCTATGGTCTGTGCCGCCAGATGGCCCATGCCGGAGCGGTTCTGCTTCTGTACCAGTCCGCCGGTGTGGATGAGTACGCTCGGACAGTTGCTGTTGATCAGAAAATTAATGACTTCAAAGTCATTGCTGACCACGGTGAGATCGCTGCGCTCATATATATAGCTGCACAAGGCCAGAGAGGTGGTTCCGGCATCAAGATAGATGCAGAAATTTTCTCCGATCAGGGAGGCTGCCTGTTTGCCTATCAGATCTTTTTCCCGGGCACAGAGCGTTTCCTTTTGGGTGTGGGAGGGCTCGATGAGCAGACGGCGGGAGAGCTGTGCTCCGCCGCTGACTTGTTTGATCAGCCCCTCGACCTCCATTTTCTGCAGATCCCGGCGAATGGTCATGTGGGAAACCGGCATGATCTCGGTGAGATCGTTGATGCTGATAAATTCATGCTCCTGCAGCAGAGCGAGGATGCGGCTCCGGCGCTCTGCAGGAATCAGATTGTCATGGCCGTGACGCTGCATATGGCTGTTCCTTTTTCTTCCGGTACCTGTGCTGTTTCACATCAATTTAAGCGAAAAATTGCAGTCATTTCAAGGAAAATCCACTGGTTATTGCTTTTTTAACAAAAATTAACGTAGTGATCTTTTGTGAATTTTAACATTTATTAACGTAAAAATATCTGCCTGCCTGGCTGGTCTGCTCAGGCGGGACAGCAGGCTTTTTGCAAGCAGACACGCATATTTTACTGCATAGACATCAGATCTTTTTCCTTACATAACTTCACGAGCTGCGGTCACAAATTCAGCATAAAATTGACATTGAGTTTTTAAAATATGAAGGACTTCACATTTAATAACAATATTTTTCTTATAATATTCACATTGCTTCACATCAACATGTTTGGTGTTCATTACATAAATACACACAACAAGAGGGAGTTCTTACAAAAATGGCTATGAATGTTTGCGTTATCGGTCTGGGTACCATGGGCATGGGCGCTGCCAAATCCTGCATCAAGGCAGGTCTGAATACCTACGGCGGCGACATCAGCGACAAGGCTCTGGAGACCTTAAAGGAAGCCGGTGCCGTCAAGGTTTCCAAGACCCCCAAGGAATTCGGTGCCGAGCTCGATGCCGTGCTGGTACTGGTAGTCAATGCCGCTCAGGTCAGGAGCGTGCTGTTCGGCGATGAGCCTCAGGACTGCCTGGCTTCCTCCCTGAAGAAGGGCACTCCGGTGATGGTTTCCTCCACCATGGCTGCCTCTGATGCCCAGGATATTGCCGC
Organism: uncultured Enterobacterales bacterium; assembly: GCA_964424565.1. Classification (GTDB taxonomy): domain Bacteria; phylum Pseudomonadota; class Gammaproteobacteria; order Enterobacterales; family Succinivibrionaceae; genus Avisuccinivibrio. The sequence goes on along the minus strand of CAYRIZ010000006.1, from coordinate 38,433 downwards.
CCGTCTGGCCGAGTACGGTCTGCCCATGCTCGACGCTCCGGTTTCCGGCGGCGGCGTCAAGGCCAATGCAGGTGAGATGACTGTGATGGCCTCCGGTGCCCCTGAGACTTTTGAGGCCTTAAAGCCCATGCTCGATGCCATAGCCGGCAAGGTCTACAACATAGGCACTGAGTTTGGTCTGGGCTCCAGCGTCAAGATCGTGCATCAGCTGCTGGCCGGTGTGCACATAGCCGTAGCCGCCGAAGCCATGGCCATGGCCAAGAAGGCCGGTATTCCTCTGGACATCATGTATGATGTGGTGACCAATGCCGCCGGCAACTCCTGGATGTTTGAAAACCGCATGGCCCATGTTCTGGCCGGTGACTACACTCCTCTTTCCGCCGTCGATATCTTTGTCAAGGATCTGGGCCTGGTCACCGACACCGCCAAGTCCCTGCACTTCCCCATCCCCTTGGCTTCCACCGCCTATCAGATGTTTACCAATGCCTCCAATGCCGGCTACGGCCGCTATGACGACAGCGCCGTGATCATGACCTTCTCGGGTCTGGATCTGCCGGTCAACAAGCACTAATTGAAGGAGATCATATGTTGAAGATTGGTGTTATTGCAGACGATTTTACCGGAGCCACTGATATTGCCAGCTTTCTGGTCTTAAATGGGCTCAAAACCGTACAGCTGTGCGGGGTCACTCCCGATTTGCCTGCTCCTGATGTGGAGGCGGTGGTGATTTCCCACAAGTCCCGCTCCTGCCCGGTGGAGGAAGCTGTGGCCGAAACCCAGGCTTCCCTGCAGTGGCTGCTCAAACATGACTGCCGGCAGATTTACTTTAAGTACTGCTCCACTTTTGACAGTTCAGCCAAAGGCAATATAGGCCCGGTGACCGATGCCCTGATGGAGACCTTGGGCGAGAGCTTTACCATTTTCCAGCCGGCTCTGCCGGTCAACGGCCGTACTGTCTACAAGGGCTATCTCTTTGTAGGTGACGTGCTGCTCGAGGAATCTGGCATGCGCAATCATCCCATTACTCCCATGACCGACAGCTCCCTGGTGCGCCTGGTGGAAATGCAGTCCAAGGGCAAATGCGGCGTCATCGATGTGGCCACCATCCGTCAGGGGGCGGCTGCCGTCAAAGCCCGCATTGAGGAACTCAAGGCTCAGGGTTACTCCTACGGCGTGCTCGATGCCGTGGATGAAAGCGATCTCATAGTGCAGGGTGAGGCCCTCAAAGACATGCGCCTGGTCACCGGCGGCTCCGGTCTGGCCATAGGTCTGGCCAGGGCTGTGGCCGAGCCTGATGCCGACAGCGCCAAAGCCCAGAGCCTGGGCTACCCGCAGGGTCAGAAGGCCGTGGTCTTCTCCGGCTCCTGCTCGGTGATGACCAACCGTCAGGTAGCTTTCTATCGTGAACAGGCCGCCAGCCGGCTGGTGGATGTGGATCGCCTGCTCTCCGATCCGGCTGAACTCTCCGCCATGGCCGAGGAATATGCCGCCTTTGTGCTGGAGCACACTGCAGACGCTTGGGCCCCGCTGGTTTATGCCACCGCCGAGCCTGCCGAATTAGCCCGTATACAGCAGACCTACGGCGCTGAGAAATCAAGCCATGCCGTAGAGCAGTTCTTTGCCGCCCTGTCACAAAAGCTGCAGGCAGCCGGAGTGGAGCGCTTTATAGTAGCCGGCGGTGAGACTTCAGGCATAGTGACCAAGTCCCTTGATGTCAAGGGCTTCTATATAGGTCCGGCCATTGCTCCCGGTGTGCCCTGGGTCCGTTCCATCAACAATGCCATCAGCCTGACTCTCAAGTCCGGCAATTTCGGCAAGGAAGACTTCTTCCTGAAGGCTCAGAAGGATTTTCCGGTATGAGCAGAGAAGAAATTATTGCCGAGTTCGTAGCCACGGGCAAAACCCTCTATGACCGTGGTTACGCCACCGGTTCGGCCGGCAATATGTCGGCCGTGCTGCCGGACGGCACCGTGGTAGCCACTCCCACCGGCTCCTGCCTGGGCCGGCTGGATCCGAACAATTTGTCCATAGTAGACCGGGAGGGCAATTTGCTCTCCGGTCCCAAGGCCACCAAGGAAGTGCTGTTCCACCTGGCCATTTACAGAAAAAATCCTGAGCAGCAGGCTGTAGTGCACCTGCACTGCAGCTACTGCACTGCCTATGCCTGCCTGAAGGATCTCAACCCGCAGAGTGTGCTGCAGCCCATTACCCCCTATGTGGTGATGCGCATGGGCGATGTGCCGCTCATTCCCTACTACAAGCCGGGCTCCATACATTTAGCCGAGGATATAGAGGCCGTGGCTGCCGGACACAATGCCTTTTTGATGGCCAATCACGGCATGATCACCTGCGGCCGCACCTTAAACGAGGCCATGTGCAATGCCGAGGAGCTGGAAGCTTCCTGCAAACTGTACTTCCTGCTCCGCGGTGAGCAAGAGCGGATCCGCTATCTGAGTGAAGCTGAAATTCAAGAACTGAGGAAATAACTATGCCTAAATTTGCTGCAAATTTAACCATGATGTTCAAGGAAGTGGATTTCCTTGAGCGTTTCGAGCAGGCGGCTTCCTGCGGCTTTAAGGCTGTGGAGTTTTTGTGGCCCTATGCCTACAAAAAGGAGGAGCTCGCTCAGATCCTGAAGGAAACCGGCCTGAAGATAGCCCTGTTCAACACCACCGCCGGTGATACTGCAGGCGGGGAGTGGGGACATGCCGCCCTGGCCGGCCGTGAGGCTGACTTCAAGGCCGAGATTGAGGAAGCCCTCGACTATGCCGAGGCCCTGGACTGCCGCACCGTGCACGTGATGTCAGCCGTGGTGCCTTATCCTGCCGAAAAGGAGCTGTGCCGCAATGTGTTCATCAAAAACATGCGCCTGGCCGCCGATCTTTTTGCCAAATACGGCAGAAATCTGACCATGGAGGCCCTGTGCCCGGACATCAAGCCGCGTTATCTCTATCACAGCCAGTACGAGACCATGGCTCTGCGTGAGGCCATAGGCCGTGACAATGTGTTCACTCAGCTCGATACCTTCCATGCCCAGATGGTGGACGGCAATTTAACCCATTTGATCCGCGACTTTGCCGGCATTTACGGCCATGTGCAGATAGCCGCCGCCCCCAGCCGCCACGAGCCTGATGAAGGGGAGATTGATTACAGCTACATCTTCAAACTCTTCGATGAGGTGGGCTATCAGGGTTATATAGGCTGCGAATACAACCCGCGCGGTGATACCAAAGAGGGACTGGGCTGGTTTAAGCCTTATATCAGCTCCCAGAGCTGACCCGGGTTAGGATGCGGGATTGCTCTTTATTTCCTGACTGCAGAGCACCCGCATTGTGATGATCGCGCGCATCGCGATTGTTGAGATCTAAATTCATCAAAAAGGAAGGCTCTTTGATTTCCTGACTGCAGAGCCTTCCCGACTTGTAAGTGAGATCTATTGTATGACGACAACAGCACTGTTATTAATAGCAGCGGTCTCAATTCTGCTGCTGCTGTTCCTGGTGATCAAGGTTAAGCTGTCCGCCTTCGTGGCCCTGCTCCTGGTCTCCATGATCACAGCCATCATCGCCGGCATCCCCATCGATCAGGTTATGCCCACCCTGATTGCAGGCATGGGTTCCACTCTGGGCTCCATCACCATTATAGTAGGTTTGGGCGCCATTTTGGGGCGCATGATTGAAGTATCAGGCGGCGCGGAAGCCCTGGCCAATTACTTCAGCAAACTGCTGGGCATCAAGCGTACGGTTGCCGCTGTGACCATAGCCGGCTTCATCCTCGGTATTCCTATTTTCGTGGATGTGGGCTTCATCATTGTGGCGCCTATAGTGCTTGGTTTTGCCAAGATTTCCAAATCCAACCCCATAGTCTACGGTCTGCCGGTGGCTGTGGCCATGCTGGCCGTGCACGTGGTGGTGCCGCCGCATCCGGGGCCGGTGGCTGCTGCCAACCTGCTGACCGCCGACGTAGGCATGTTGACCTTAATCGGCCTCATCCTGTGCATTCCCACCGCTGTAGTCGGTTTCTTCACCGCCCGTTTTGTGGTGAAGCGTCATCTGAGCAAAAGCGGCGGTGCCCTGTCTGAAGACAGCAAGGTGCTGCTGGATGAGATTCCCGATGATCCGCAGCCGGTGGAACCCGATGGCATTTCTCCTCCCAATGTATGGCTGGTGTTAAGTCTGGTCATTATCCCGATCGGCTTCATCATGCTCGGTACCGTGTGCAATACTGTGCTCGACAAGTCCTCCCCCTTCCTGCCGCTGTCACAGTTCGTAGGTGCACCTGGTACTGCCCTGATGATAACACTGGCCATAGCTTTCTATGCCATAGGTATAAGACGCAAGTGGTCACTGGGTAAGATTGGCAATGTCATGGATTCCGCCCTGCCCACCGCAGCCGTGGTGATCCTGGTTACCGGCGGTGGCGGTGTATTCGGCCGCGTCCTCTCCGAGTCCGGCGTGGGTACAGCTCTGGCCGATACCTTAAGCTCTCTGGGCATGCCCATCATGCTTGCCGGTTTCGTAATTGCCGCCGCTCTGCGTGCCGCTCAGGGTTCAGCCACCGTGGCCATTCTGACTGCCGCCGGCCTGCTGGCCGATGCTGCCTCCGGCTACTCCGACACCTTCAGGGTAATGCTGACCATAGCCATAGGCTTTGGTGCTCTGGGCTTCTCCCACATCAATGACTCCTTCTTCTGGATTCTGACCCGTTATCTGGGCATCAGCGTGGGCGACGGCATCAAGACCTGGACAGTGATCACCTCGGTGACCGGTATTTCCGGTTTCATCTTCACCTGGATTGCTTCCATGATCATCTGCTGATCATGCATACAGGAGAAACAGCATGAAGAAATTTGTCTACACCATCAAAAACCGCGAGGGCGTGCACGCCCGCCCGGCCGGAGAACTCATCAAAAAGGCCTCGGAGTTCCACTGCAATGTAGAACTTACCGCCAAAGGACAGACCGTATCCCTGAAGGGAGGCATTTTCTCCCTGATGGGACTGGGACTGCGCGACGGCGATGAAATGGAGATCTGCTGCCACGGCAACGATGAGGATGCAGCCTGCACCGCCATGCAGGAGCTGTGTACCAGGCTGTTTTAACCTCAGACAGAGGTTGTAAATTACAATCATCTGCAAACTGTATGTAAAACCCCGTTTCTCTGCGGGGTTTTTATTCACTGCAGCAACAAGCGCCGTACAGGCGCAGGAGTGTTTTTGATGTTCAGACAATGGTTGAAAAAGGTACTGCCGGCTACTGCCTTCTGGGCTGCCGGTGCTCTGGCTGCGGTCTCTGCCACTGTCGCCACATGGCCCAATCAGCAGCAGGGAGTATGGACAGCTCCATCTTTTACCTTTCATGACGGGCAGACCCTGGAGCAGGTGAATTTTGCCTATACCACCCTGGGCAATCCGGAAGGTGAGGCTGTGCTTATACTGCACGGCACCAACGGCAGCAGTGCCTCCATGCTCAGCGACGGCTTTGCCGGCAGAATGTTCGGCCCGGGACAGCCGCTGGATGCCTCCCGCTACTTCATCATCATCCCCGATGCTCTGGGCACCGGTCGCTCTGCCAAGCCCTCCGACGGCCTGAAGGCCTCATTCCCGCACTACAATTACGCCGATATGGTGGCAGGTCAGTACAGGCTGGTCACCGAGGGACTGGGAGTCAAACATCTGCGTCTGGTGCTGGGCAATTCCATGGGCGGCATGCAGACCTGGCTGTGGGGCGAGACTTATCCTGACTTTATGGATGCCCTGATGCCGCTGGCTTCCCTGCCCATGGCCATGTCCGGCCGCAACTGGATGACCCGCCGCATGATTATCGATCTAATCAAAGCAGATCCTGATTATCAGAACGGCAATTATGTGGAGCAGCCCAAACTCGCCCGCCTGGCCAATGTGTTTTATGCCCTGGCCACCAACGGCGGTACCCTCCGCCTGCAGAAACTGGGCCCGGACGGAGCGGCAGCTTCTGCCTGGGTGGATGCACAGCTGGCACAGGACTTTAAGGCCGATGCCAACGATACGCTCTATCAGTGGGCTTCTTCTGAAGACTATGATCCCACTGCCGATCTGGGTAAGATCAGCGCTTATCTTTATGCGGTAAATTCAGCCGATGATGAGCGCAATCCGCAGATTTTCGGCGCTTTGGAGCGGGCTGTGGAGCAGATCCCGCAGGCCAGGTTCTACATCATTCCGCAGAGTACCGAGACCACAGGTCACGGCACTACCATGCAGGCCGTGTACTGGGCAGACAAGTTGGAGGAACTGCTGCAGACCGCGCCGCGGCGTCAATAATTTCCTTTACAGTCAAAATCGAACCAGCAGGGCAGCGTCAGCTGCCCTTTTTGCGGCCGGGGCAAAGTGTCCGGGTTAAATGGAAAGAGAGAGGCGGGCGGGAATAGTTACTGCTGCCTGCCGGCTGCGGCAATTTTCAGCAGCCGGAAAATGTTTTCGGCTGTGTGCTGCAGATTGCTTTCACTGTGATGGCGGGAGACGGCAAAATCCTGCGGCAGACGGTTGATGGCAAAGACGGCGCTGACTCCCATGTCGTAGGCCGCCTCCAGACCTTCATCATCTACGCCGCCCACCACGGCTATGACCGGGCGTCCCAGCGCCCGGGCCCGGCGGGCAATACCTATGACCACCTTGCCCTGCAGGCTCTGCCGATCGAGTTTGCCCTCACCGGTGAAGATTACATCCGCCTGCCGGGCCAGCTCCTCAAAGTGCACAGCCTCCAGTACCGTGTCTATGCCTGACTGCAGCCTGGCCCCGAAAAAGGCCACGGCGCCGGCACCCATGCCCCCGGCGGCACCGCTGCCTGGCAGGCAGGTGACATCAAGCCCCAGATCATTTTTAATGACTGCGCCCAAATGCCGCAGATTGTCATCCAGCAGCTTTACTGCCGCCGCGTCCGCTCCTTTCTGCGGCCCGAAGACATAAGCCGCGCCTTGAGGTCCGTACAGGGGATTGTCTATATCGCACATGGTCACCACCTCACAGGCGCGCAGCCGGGGATCTACAGCGCTGAGATCTATATGCTCAATCTCCTGTAAAGTCCCGCCTGCAGGCACAAAGCTCCGGCCTTCCTGATTTAAGAACTGCACGCCCAGCGCTGCCGCCGCGCCGCAGCCGCCGTCAGTGGTAGCAGAGCCGCCCAGTCCCAGAATAATGCGCCTTACCCCCAGCTGCAGGGCGTGCTGCATCAGCTGACCCACACCGTAGGTGGAAGCACGCAGGGGATCGCGGCGGTTTTCCACCATGGGCAGACCGGCGGCGGCCGCCATCTCGATGACGGCAGTGCGGCCTTCATCTATCAGGGCATAGGAGGCCTCAATACTGTCGCCCAGCGGACCGGTGCAGGGGCAGGTGATGCGTCTGCCCGGCAGGGCCTGCAGGAAGCAGTCCACACTGCCTTCACCGCCGTCGGCCACCGGAATGCTTCTGCAGACAGCGTCCGGAAAAATCCTGACTGCGGCCTGTTCCAGAATGGAACAGATCTTAGTTGAGCTCAGGGTGCCCTTAAATGAATCGGGCATGAACAGAAAATGTTTCATCAGACCGTCCTTCCTCCTGCCAGGCTGTGATCCTGCGTTTTTCCCCGGTCTGCCGACCGGTAAGGCAATTGTAGCAGTTTGCCTGCAGCCGCAGATTGAGGGCGGCCTGGGGATCACCGCGTTTTTTTTTTTTACTTTTGCCTTCCTTCAGCTGCTGTCTGCAGTTTTACAGGAAATCAGGTCGGATTTGATTTCCTGATGATTGTCCTTTTTCTCTCTCTTCCTCACATGTTCTGATTTTGCGGAAAGCATTTTGCCTGCCGGTAGATCGGGGAAATCGTGATCTTTATCACACTTTTTTTTTTTTATACCCTTTTTTGTCGTTATAATAATATAAATTATTTGCTTTATTAATAAGTAATTCAAATGACTGATGAAGTAAATAATTGAGTAAAAATAAATACTTCTTTATTTTATTAATTTAGTAATAGTAATTTACTAATTAATAATAAATACATTTTACTAATTAATAATAACAAAGAGTTGCATATGCAGCAAAAGAAACATTACTTTGGTCTGACCGATGCAGAAGTATTGGAAAGCCGCAGCAAACATGGCGTGAATATCCTGACTCCGCCGGAAAAGGAGCCACTGTGGAAACAATTTCTGGAGAAGTTCACCGATCCGCTGATCATCATTTTGCTGATCGCCGGTCTCCTGTCCATAGGCATTTCCTGTTATGAGTTTTTCTCTCTTGACGAGGATTTTGCCGTCTTCTTTGAACCCATAGGCATTTTTGTGGCCATTCTGCTGGCCACCGGCCTGGCTTTTTACTTTGAGCTCAAGGCAGATCAGGAATTTGCCATACTCAATCAGGTAAATGACGATGAAGCCGTAGAGGTGATCAGAAACGGCAATACCGTGCAGATTCCCCGCCGTGATGTGGTGGTGGGAGATCTGGCCTTCCTCAATACAGGCGATGAGGTACCTGCCGACGGTGAGCTCCTGGAGGCAGTCAGCCTTAATATTGATGAATCCTCGCTTACCGGTGAATTGTTGTGCCACAAAAGCGTGGATGAAAAGGATTTCGATCCTGAAGCTACCTATCCGACCAATCATGTGCTCAAGGGCACCAAGGTCATGGAAGGTCATGGCCTGTTTAAAGTGACGGCCGTAGGCGACAAGACCGAAAACGGCAAAGTCTTTGAAGCCGCGCAGATTGATGACAGCACCAGGACCCCGCTTAATGAGCAGCTGGACGGTCTGAGCGATCTGATCACCAAATTAAGCTATGGTTTTGCCATTCTGGTCATAGTAGGCAGGCTCACGGTTTATTTCCTGACCGGCCAGTCCCTGGAGTGGTCACATCTTACCGCTTATGTGCTGCAGTCCCTGATGATAGCCGTCACCCTGATTGTGGTGGCCGTGCCTGAAGGCCTGCCCATGGCAGTGACTTTAAGTCTGGCCTACAGCATGCGCCGTATGCTCAGGACCAATAATCTGGTGCGCCGGATGCACGCCTGCGAAACCATGGGTGCGGCTACAGTGATCTGCACGGACAAGACCGGTACGCTGACCCAGAACAGAATGTCGGTGGAGGATATTCGTTTCTATGCTCTGCCGGGACAGCAGCTCAGCCATGATGAGACCAGCCTGCTGATTGCAGAAGGCATGGCGCTGAACTCCACAGCCGAGCTGGATCTCAGCCGCCCCGAGCAGCCGGAAGTACTGGGTAATCCCACGGAAGGCGCTCTGCTGCTGTGGCTGCAGAAGCAGGGCATTGACTACCGGGCACTCAGGGAAGCGGCCACTGTTTCCACTGAACTGTCTTTCTCCACTGAGCGCAAATACATGGCGGTGATAGTGCAGTCAGGGCAGCTTCCAGGCAAAAAGATCCTTTATGTCAAGGGTGCACCTGAGATCGTGCTGGCCATGTGCAGCAGTATTGCAGGTGATGGCGATGCCGCGGAAATTGAGCGCAGTCTGACCGGATATCAGAACAGGGCCATGCGCACGCTTGGTTTTGCCTGTCAGATTCTGACTGATGATGATCAGGATGTTATAGCCGGCGATAAGGTTACGGCAGCAGGTCTGATTTTCATGGGCGTGGCTGCCATAGCCGATCCGGTGCGTGAGGATGTGCCGGCGGCGGTGCGGCAGTGTATGGATGCCGGCATAGGGGTGAAGATAGTCACCGGTGACAATCCCAATACTGCCAGGGAAATCGGCCGGCAGATCGGGTTGTGGACTGACGCCGACGGCTCTGAGCAGATTATTACCGGCACCGAGCTGGAGCAGCTCTCCGACGCTGAGCTCGACCGGCGGGTACCGCTGCTGAAGATTGTGGCCAGAGCCAGGCCGCTGGATAAGAAGAGGCTGGTTGATGCCCTGCACCACAGCCGGCAGGTAGTGGCGGTGACCGGTGACGGCACCAATGATGCCCCGGCCCTGAAGGCGGCCGATGTAGGTCTGTCCATGGGCGGCGGCACGGCTGTAGCCAAGGAAGTCTCTGATATCACCATCATAGACAACTCCTTTGGCAGTATCTGCCGGGCCGTGATGTGGGGACGCTCGCTTTATCAGAATATTCAGCGCTTCCTGCTGTTCCAACTGACCGTCAATGTTGCAGCCTGCTTCAGCGTGCTGTTTGGCGCCTTTATGGGCACGCAGTCACCGCTGACCGTAACGCAGATGCTGTGGGTAAACCTCATCATGGATACCTTCGGGGCCATGGCTCTGGCTTCACTGCCGCCTACTGATGCTGTAATGCGGGACAAGCCGCGTGACCGTTCGGCCTTTATTCTGAACCGGTCCATGATCAGGGAAATTGCCGGAGTAGGCGGCTTATTCTTCCTGATCCTGATGGTGTTCCTGTACATCTTCCAGCACAGCAACATCACGCAGCTTACCGATCTGCTGCATTGTGAACTGGGAGAGGCCGACGGCCTGACCGCTTATGAGCAGACCCTGCTGTTCTCCATCTTTGTGTGGACCCATTTGTGGTACATGTTCGATGCCCGGGCCTTTGAGACCGGAAAGAGCTTCTTCAAACTGGCGGTGAGCCGGGAGTTCTTTATCATCGCCTCCATTATCTTCATAGGGCAGATTGTGATTGTGGAAGTGCTGTATGACTTCTTCAACTGCACCCCGATGAAAATCAGCGATTGGATCATTATTGTGGTGCTGTCATCGCTGGTGCTCTGGGTAAGAGAGCTGTGGCATCTGATTACTAAAAAATCATAAACAGGAAAAAACGCTGGCTGTTTTCTGGATTGTCTGCAGGGCAGATAACTTCCGGAAGCAGCCTTAATAATTTATTTACTGGAGTTTAAGGAAAATAAGTTATGGCAATCAATTTGGAGAAAGGTCAGCGGGTCAGCATCTCTTTGTCAAAAGTAGGCGTAGGTCTGGGCTGGGATGCCAATGAAAGCGGCGGCTATGATTTTGATTTGGATGCTTCCGCCTTTATGCTCGGCAAAAACAAGAAGCTGCTTGGTGACGAGTATTTTGTGTTCTACAACAATCAGAAATCACCTGACGGTGCAGTGGAAAGCTCAGGAGATGACCTGACCGGCGGCGGTGACGATGATGGGGATAATGAAACCCTCAGTGTGGATCTTGATCAGGTAAATCCTCAGGTGCAGGAAATAATCTTTACCGCCACCATCTACAAGGCCGATGAACGCAGACAAAACTTCGGGCAGGTACATAACTCATACATCAGAATTTATAACGCCCTGACTGATGAGGAAATTGCCCGCTATGACCTGGATGAGGATTTCTCCATAGAAACTGCCGTGGAATTCGGCCGTTTATACCGCCGCGGCGGGGAGTGGCGCTTTGAGGCTCTGGGCATAGGCAGCAAAGGCGGGCTGCAGGGTCTGGTGGATAAATATTACAAGTAAGTTCAGCTTGCCGGAACCGGAAAATACTCCGGCAGACTGCAGCTGCAATAAATAAAACACCTCATCTTCTGCTGATTTATTTGTGTGGCCTGAGATTGCCAGACTAAAGGATTGTATATGGCTATAGTTTTGGAAAAGCGCGGAGATACGCATCGCATCAACCTTGAGAAAAGAAGCTCAGCTCTTACTACAGGCGAAATTATCATCAATCTTGATTGGAGTAAGGGCGGATTCTTTAAATGGTTTCTGGCTAAAGAAGACATTGATCTGGATCTGGGCTGTTTTTATGAGCTGCGCAACGGCGAGAAGAGCCTGATTGACGGCCTGCAGTTTTCCCATAACCGCGGCGGCAACCGGCATGAGCGGAGCAGACAGGGCTCATACGACTATGCACCTTATATCTGGCATCAGGGCGATGATCGCGGCATCACTGATTCCTCAGGTGAAACCATACTGGTCAATCCCAAGGGAATTAATGAAATAAAACGCATCATAGTCTACACCTTCATTTATGAAGGTGCTGCAAAGTGGTCGCAGACCAATGCGGTGGTGACCGTAAAGGTGCCTGGCCATGAAGATGTGATAGTGGAAATGGGGCGGCAGTCTTCAGAACTGCCTTTTTGTGCCATAGCCGAGCTTGATTTTGGCGGCGACAACTCCATTACGGTGAAAAAACTGATTTCCTTCCACCTGGGCCATCGCGACTGTGACAGTGAATACGGCTGGGGATTTAACTACACCCCGGGCAGCAAGGATTAGCAGAGGATCTGAGGCTGCAGCTTTATCAGAATCAGAGAGATCAGAGAGAAAACCACAATGAGAAAATTACCTGTTTATTTACTGCTCGACACCTCCGGTTCCATGTACGGCGAACCCATAGAAGCGGTCAAGACCGGAGTGCAAAATATGATTTCACTGCTGCTTAGTGATCCCTATGCACTGGAAACCGCCTACATCAGCATCATCACCTTTGGTTCCACGGCCCAGCAGGTGATGCCGCTGACTGAACTGTCGGCCGTACAGCCGCCGCAGCTGGAGGCTAAAGGTGCTACCGCTCTGGGAGAAGCACTGAGCCTGCTGGCCCGCCGGGTTGATGTAGAAGTGGCCAAAACTACACGCGAGGTCAAGGGTGACTGGAAACCCCTGGTTTTCATCATGACTGACGGCGTGCCCACAGATGATCTGCAGAAAGGCCTGAATGATTTCAAACAGAGAAAATTCGGCATGGTAGTGGCCTGTGCCGCCGGACAGGGTGCCAATACCGATACCTTAAAGAAGATCACTGACAATGTGGTGCAGCTTGATACAGCCGACAGCGCCACCATCAGGAAATTCTTCCAGTGGGTAAGCGCCAGCATCAGTACCGGCAGCCAGAAAGTGGATGACAACCGTGGTGATATGACATCCATGAATGAACTGCCTCCTCCGCCGCCGGAAGTAAATATCGTGGTATAAGAGCGGTCATTATTAAATAATACAGTATGTCTGCAGCATAAATATATCCCGCTTGGGATGCACAAAAGTTACTTAACCAAAATGCAGGGGCAGACATACTTTTGCCGGATGTAATGCGGACAGAGATACTGCAGAAACATGAAACTATGTTTAAATAATTATTATTTTTAAATTTGCAAAAATGAGACGTTTACCGGTATATATTCTGATCGATACCAGCGGTTCAATGCATGGAGAACCCATAGAAAGCGTCAAAGCCGGACTGTCTGATATGCTGGCGGTACTGGGGCAGGATCCTTATGCTCTGGAAACGGTCTGCATCAGTATTATTACTTTTGACCGTAAGGTAGAGCAGATACTGCCGCTGACTGAACTGGCTGATCTGCAGCTGCCTGATATAGTAACCCCGCAGTCTGGTCCCACCTTTCTCGGCAAAGCTCTGGAAGTACTGTGCACCAGAGTGGAAAAGGAAGTACAGAAAAGTCTTCCCGGGCGCAAAGGCGACTGGCGTCCTTTGTTGTTTATTCTGACCGACGGCAAACCTTCCGATCTGCAGCTTTACGAGAACATTATTCCTGTAGTGAAGCGTATTAATTTTGCCAGCATAGTGGCCTGTGCCGCCGGACCAAAAGCCAAAACAGAGCCGCTGAAAAAACTCACCGATCAGGTGTTCACTCTGGAAAATATGGATGCAGCTGCCTTCAGGAAATTCTTCGTGTGGGTATCGGATGTAATCGGTGCCGGCGGCAAGAGTGTGGGGACCACTGATTCTCTAATTCTGCCGGGACCTCCGGATGAAGTGAATATAGTGATTTAAATGCCTGCTGCAGGAGGAAAGTGATATGAGAAGACTGCCTGTATATCTGGTTATTGATGTGTCTGAGTCCATGGTAGGAGAGCCTGTGGCCAGGGTAGAGGAAGGCATAAGCAGCATCATACAGGAGCTGCGCTGCGATCCTTATGCCCTGGAAACTGCCTTTGTGTCGGTGATTGTTTTTGCCGGCAAGGCAAAGGTAATCACCCCTCTGACCGAAATATACAGTTTTACTCCGCCGGAACTGCCCATAGGCGGCGGAACCTCCCTGGGGGCGGCTCTGGACTGTCTGATGAATGATATAGATATATCGGTCAAAAGAAACACCAGAGAAGCCAAAGGTGACTGGAAGCCTATTATTTTCCTGTTTACCGACGGGCAGCCTACAGACAATACCAGGGCAGCCTTCAGCCGCTGGAATTCCCGTTACCGCCGCAATGCCAATTTGATCTGCATTTCCATAGGCAACAATACCGATACCAGTCTGCTGGGTGAGATCTCGGATCAGGTACTGCGCCTGAACAATACCGGGGAGCAGTCATTCAAGGAATTTTTCAAGTGGGTTACCACCTCCATCAAAACCACCAGTGTTTCCGTATCCGATCTGGGAAAGGATGATTTGCACCTGCCGCCTGTCTCCGGTATTGATTTGGAAAAAGTAGACACTTCCAAAGCCTGCCCGGTTGATGAGAACTTTGTGGTGCTCAATTGCATCTGCTCCAATACCAAAAATAAGTATCTGATCAAATATGCCCGGGAAACTGACGGCAGCAGCTTCAGTCAGAACAAGATTTACAAACTGGTCGGGGCTTATCCTATTGACGGTGAGATCTATGACAAATTAAGTGACGGCGTATCCAGTCACAGCATTAATGCTGCATCGCTGCGCGGTGTTCCCTCCTGTCCCTGCTGTGGGAATGAATACGGAGCCGTGCTCTGCAGCTGCGGCAGTATTATCTGCGCAAACGGTGTTCACTCAGTTTGTCCCGTCTGTGGTGAAGAATTCTATACCCTGGGTGCTGTATCCGGCGATACACATGTCACAAGAGGTAAAGGCTGATGGATATTATCATCAAGAGACTGCTGAAGTTGCTGTTTGACGGCCATTCTGACAATGAAATCAGAGGATTTATTAAATATTACGGCGGCAAATTGTGGACAGAATATAAGCAATATCAAATGGACCAGCGTGTTGTTATTGAGAATAAACTGAAGAACCTGCAGCTCAGTCTGCCCAATGCCTCCGTTAACAAAGAATACAATGCATCGATCTCTGTTAACGATGCAGATCTGACGGATATTTCCCTGGAGCTGCCGTCAGATGATCTGGGCCTGCAGGTGGAAAAAGGTACCGACGGCAGAACTTTTCAGATCAGCGGCATTCCGTGCCTGGATGGTAATTTTAAACTAAAGCTCAGCTGTCGCAGCCAGTCCAAGCATCTCGAAAAGCCTGTAGTGCGAGAGCTGCAGCTGAGAATCAATCCCGATCCCCGGACTATGTGGAAGGACCTTCCAGTAGATCCAAAAATTGAAGATCCCAAAGCTGATACCGACCATAAGCTTCTGCGTGTGGAGGCAGACTCCCGTGTGGTTGCCGCGGCCAGCCGCCGTGGCCGCTCTCATGCTCATGCAGGCCTGCCCCGTGATGATGATTTTGCAGTTGTTCACGATGAAAGCGGCTGGTATGTGCTGGCTGTAGCCGATGGAGCCGGTTCTGCCGCTTATTCGCGCACAGGGTCTAAGATTGCCTGTGAGAAAGCTGTCGCCTTCTGCTTGGAACAGCTGGCACAGGTGCAGCAGTTTGAAACTGATATTCATGAATATCAGGCTGATCAAAAATCTGCAGCTGTGCAAAAAAAGCTGCATGAAGATCTCTATAAAATCCTGATAACAGCGGCCAAGAAGTCCTGCCAGGCGGTGTGGTATGAAGCCGAGGGGAAAAATCGCCAGCTGAGGGATTATGCCACCACTTTACTGCTGACCCTTTGCCGGAAGTTTGATTTCGGCTGGTTCATAGCTTCCTTCTGGGTGGGTGACGGAGCCATTTGTGTTTATCAGAAGCAGGAAGACAAGCCGGTAATAAAGCTTTTAGGTAATCCTGATGAGGGTGAATATAACGGACAGACACGTTTTCTGATGCCTAATATCTTTGAAGCTTCAGTTTATGAAAGGATAAAATGCACCTTTGTGCCTGATTCTGAATTTACTGCCTTATTTATGATGACAGACGGGGTCAGCGATCCCAAATTTGGCAGTGATGTCAGTTTGCATGATCCCAGCAAGTGGGAGGATTTATGGACAGACCTCAGGGAAGATAAAGAAAATAGAGTTGATTTCTCTCATGACAATGAGAAGACTGACGAACAGCTGTTGGAATGGCTGACCTTCTTCTCTGTGGGGCATCATGATGATCGCACCATAGTGGTTTTATATTAATGCAGTGCCATGGCTGACAAAATAACTTTAACCGCAAATGATGGCAGTACCATTGAGTTTATTAATGAAATTAAGGCTCAGGGTGGTGTTAAGGATATTTACTTTAGTCCGGATCAATCTTATGTAGTGGCCTTTTACCGCAAAGAGCTGAATATCAATGACAAAGAGCGTCTGAAAAACATTGTAGGGATTTATCACAGCAATATTTTCAACAACTCGGAGGGAGATTACTGGAAGAATCTGTTTGCCTGGCCTGACCGTATGGTTGACTGGAATGGCAAAACAGGCATAGTAATGCCCTTCTACGATAAAAAGTTCTTTTTTGCCAACGGGCCCTTTAAGGGCAGGGAAAAAGAAGGCAAGTGGTTTGCCTCGGCCAAACTGCGCAACAAGTTCCTGCCGGCGGATCAAAAGGGCAGCTGGCTGGACAATCTGCATATATGCATCAGGATAGCCAGAGCCGTGCGCAGACTGCATGCAGCCGGGCTGGCTCATTCTGATTTGTCATACAAGAATATTCTGGTGGATCCGCTCTCCGGCAGTGCCTGCATCATAGACAATGACAGTCTGGTGGTGCCGGGCAAGTTTCCACCTGAGGTGATAGGAACTCCGGACTTCATTGCCCCCGAGGTGATTGAGACCAAACATCTGCCGCTGCAGGACAAAAACAGAAAGCTGCCGAGCCGGGCCACCGACTGCCATGCCCTGGCTGTACTGATCTACATGTATCTGCTCAACCGTCATCCCTTAAGGGGCAGCAAGGTCAATGATCTCAATGACAGTGCCCTGGATGAGGAATTGTCTATGGGCAAAAACGCTTTGTTTATTGAAAACCCGGAAGACACTTCCAACCGCGTGAAGGCAGATCAGCTCTCCTCGTCCGAGCTGCCACAGGGCGATCCGAGCAAATTGCCCTATACTATCTGCGGCCCTTACCTCAAAAAGCTGTTTGACCGCGCCTTTATCGATGGTCTGCACGATCCGCTGAAACGCCCCGGGGCCTGGGAATGGGAGGAAGCGCTGGTCAGGACCACCGATTTGCTGCAGCCCTGTCAGAATCCCAACTGCGAGGCTAAGTGGTTTGTCTTTGACAATACCATAAGACCGGTATGTCCTTTCTGCGGACAGCCATATCACGGTCAGCTGCCGGTGCTGAATTTCTATTACGCGCCTTCACACGGCCGCTTCATCCCGGAGAATTACCGCCTGATGGTATACAACAAACAGACTTTGTACAAATGGCATGCCACCCGCCTGGTATCTCCCAATGAAAAGATTTCTGCAGAGGACAAAAAGCCGGTGGGAGATTTTCATTTCTTCAGGAATCAGTGGATTTTGATCAACCGCCGGCTGTCATCCATGAGGGATGTCAGGCAGAAAAAGGATATTCCCCCGGGAGGTTATGTGCCGCTGACGGACGGGGCGCAGATCCTGCTGGACAAGGGCCAGGGCGGCCGGCTGATCGTGGTACAGCTGGTCACCTGCTGATCTGCAGTTGCGGGGAGGGAGTGTCAGCTCCCTCCCCGGCTGAAGTTTAATCAGGCGTCGAGATCGCGCAGCACATGGGAAGGATGTGCGGGCTTGGTGCGGGCGTAGAACTCGCGGGCAAAGTCTATGAGCGTGCCTTCTTCTATATGCTGGCGGATCTGCTGCATGAAATGCTGATAGTAGTGCAGATTGTGCACGGTCTGCAGGTGCGCGCCCAGCATTTCGCCGCACTTGTCCAGGTGATGCAGATAGGCTCTGGTGAAATTGCGGCAGCAGTAGCAGTCGCAGTGGGGATCCAGCGGCCTGGTGTCTGTGGTGTATTTGGCATTGCGGATCTTGACCACGCCTTCCGAGGTGAAGAGATGGCCGTTGCGCGCATTGCGTGTGGGCATCACGCAGTCAAACATATCCACGCCGTTGAGCACACCCTCGAGAATATCCTCCGGCCGGCCCACTCCCATGAGATAGCGCGGCTTGTCATCAGGCATCATGTCCGGGATGTCGCGCAGGGCGTCATACATGACTTCCTTGGGTTCACCCACGGCCAGACCGCCTATGGCATAGCCGTCAAAGCCTATGGAGGTCAGGCCGGCTATGGACTGCCGGCGCAAATCGAGATCGGTGCCGCCCTGCTGAATGCCGAACAGGGCATTGGGATTGCCCAGCCGGTTGAACTCATCACGGCAGCGCTGCGCCCAGCGCAGGGATAATTCCATGGCCTCCTGCATGCGGCGGCGGTCGGCCGGCAGGGCAATGCATTCATCAAACTGCATCACTATGTCCGAGCCCAGCGCGTGCTGCACCTGCATGGAGATCTCAGGGGACAAAAAGAGTTTGGAGCCGTTGATGGGGTGGGAGAATTTCACGCCCTCTTCGGTGACTTTGCGCAGTCCCGACAGCGAGAACACCTGAAACCCCCCGGAATCAGTCAAAATGGGCCGATCCCAGCGCATGAAGTCATGCAGATCTCCGTGAGCCCGGATCACCTCACAGCCGGGGCGCAGCCACAGATGAAAGGTATTGCCCAGCAGAATATCTGCTCCCGTTTCCCTGATTTCCTCGGGACGCAGGCCTTTGACTGTGCCCAGGGTGCCCACAGGCATAAAGGCCGGGGTACGCACTATGCCGCGGGCAAAGTGCAGTTCACCGCGGCGGGCTTTGCCGCAGCGCTTTAAAAGCTTGAATTCCATTAATGCTCCTGTGCCGAGGGCGGCAGATCAGCAGGCAGAGTGCGTTTTTCAATGAACATGCAGTCACCGTAGGAGAAGAAGTGATAGCGCTCGGCTACGGCATGCCTGTAGGCCTCCATGGTAGGGGTATAGCCGGC
Organism: uncultured Enterobacterales bacterium; assembly: GCA_964424565.1. GTDB lineage: Bacteria > Pseudomonadota > Gammaproteobacteria > Enterobacterales > Succinivibrionaceae > Avisuccinivibrio. The sequence goes on along the minus strand of CAYRIZ010000006.1, from coordinate 19,512 downwards.
AAAGGCGCAGACCAGCATGATCAGGGTGCTTTCCGGCAGATGGAAATTGGTGATGAGGCAGTCGGTCACCTTGTACTGATAGCCGGGATAGATGAAGATGGAGGTGTCCTGATGAAAGGCACAGATTTCATCTTTAAGCCCCTGCTGGGCGGCATACTGCGCGGCACTTTCCAGGGAGCGCACGGCAGTGGTGCCCACGGCTATCACGCGGTGGCCGCTGCGGTGGCACTCGATCACGGCATCAGCCACTTCCTGCGGCAGGTTGACAAATTCGCTGTGCATATGATGCTCTTTGATGTCATCCTCGCGCACCGGCTGAAAGGTACCGGCGCCGACATGCAAAGTCACAAAGGCCGTTTTGACACCCATGGCCTGCAGGGCGGCTATCTGCTCGGAATCAAAATGCAGACCGGCTGTGGGGGCGGCTACAGCTCCGGGGACTTTGGAGTACACAGTTTGATAGCGCTCGCGATCCAGCGGCTCATCCGAGCGGTCTATATAGGGCGGCAGCGGGATATGTCCGGCCTGATCGAGCAGATCGAGTATGGAGCCGCCGTCGGTGGTGCGGACGGCAAAGAGATCGCCCTCGCGCCCGGTTACTTCCAAAGCAGCTCCGTTACCGCCGTCCACGGCTATGATGCAGCCTGCTTTGGGGGCCTTGGAGGCTCTGATGTGGGTCAGGGCCGTGGACAGGGTCAGGATGCGCTCGATGAGCAGCTCCACCCGGCCGCCGGTGTCCTTGCTGCCGAACAGGCGGGCCGGAATGACTTTGGTGTCATTGAAGACCAGCAGATCTCCCGGCTGCAGAAAATCCTTTAAATCATAAAAATGCTTATCGGCATAAGCCCCGCTGTTGCCGTCAAGGCACAGCATCCTGCAGGCAGTACGCTCTTTGGATGGATAAAAGGCGATGAGTTCCTGCGGCAGGTCAAAATTAAAATCACTGCGAAGCACGTTGAAGCCCTCCTTAAACCGGGGGCTAATTGTAGCAGGAAAGCCCGCCGCCGCGGGGCTCAAACTGCTTATTTTGCCGCTTTTTTATGTCTGCCGCCGGCGGCCGGGGGCTCAGGTCCGGCGGTTGAGAATGAAGACTGACAGCAGCACGCACAAAATGCCGATCAGCAGATTGAGGGTCAGCGGATCGTGGAAGATGATAATGCCAAAGAAGGCTGCCGCCACCGCTTCAGTTACTGCCAGTACTGCCGCTCTGCCGGCTTCCATGCCGGCCAGACCGGTGGTGTAGCACAAATAAGCCAGGATGGTGCACAGCAAAATCAGCGCCAGGGCGTTGAGCAGCATGAGCGGTTCGGCGCTGAGCACGGTGGCAATGCGCGGCAGATCGCCCATAGGCATAATGCCGGCCGCGGCTATGATAAAGGTAAAGCTCATCATGGTCAGCGGATGCCAGTTGCGGCGCAGGGCATAGACTGAAAAGATGGAATAGGAGGCATAGCAGAAGCCCGATCCCAGACCCCAGAGGATGCCTGAGGTGGTGAACTGCTGTGAGGCTCCAAAGATGCCGGACACAAAAGTGCAGCCGGAGAGGGCCAGAAAGAGGGCCAGGGCCTTGCGGCGGGTAAAGCGCTCATGAAAGAGCAGGCAGGCCGCCAGGGTGACCAGGGCAGGGGAAATATACATCAGCACGGCTGCCACGCCCATGGAGGTCTGATCTATGGCCGTGTAGTAGCAGCAGTTGAAGCCGGCTATGGAAATAAGTCCTGAGCCCAGACAAATCCAGATATCGCGCAGTCTGATCTTAAGCAGGCGGCGCCGGCAGCAGAACATAAAGATAGCCAGCAGCAGGGCAGTGCCGGTGATGCGGATGGTGCAGATATCGTAAACCGAGAGGCCGGCTGCGGACAGGCCCCGCACAAAGATGCCCTGTGAGCCCCAGAGTATGCCGGCGGCAAGCACCAGCACAGCAGCAGATTGCAGCATGAAGATGTGTCCTGATGATTGATTGAGAAGATGAATAACGGGACTTATTTTACACGCGTCTGCGCAGAGGGCAAATGCAGCACGGCAGCAGATCCCAGCACCAGCATGATGCCGGCCAGCAGGGAGAGAGTAGGGGGATCGTCGAATAAAACTATGCCGTAGACGGCTGCGGCGGCGGTTTCTATGGAGGCCAGCACAGCCGCCCGGCCGGCTTCCATGCGCTGCAGGGCCCGGTTGTAACACCAGGAGGGCAGCAGGCTGCACAGCAGCACTATACCGGCTGTATCCCACCACAGCAGAGGCTCGCCGCTGAACTGCAGCACGGCTGCTACGGGGTTGCCCAGGGGCAGGGTGCTGATGGCGGCGAAAATAAAGGACCAGGCAATCAGGGTCAGCGGATGCCAGCCGCGGCGCAGGGCCAGGGCGGAGAAAATGGAATAGGCCGCATAACAGCAGCCGGCTCCCAGCCCCCAGAGCACTCCGGCCGTGGTGACCTGCTGGGCAGAGCCGAAAATGCCGGACACGCAGCTGCAGCCGCAGAGAGCCAGTATGAGGGCCAGGGCCTTGCGGCGGGTAAACTGCTCATGAAAGAGCAGACAGGACAGCAGCGTCACCAGAGCCGGGGAAATATACATCAGCACGGCTGCCACTCCCAGGGAGGTCAGCTCTATGGCATTGAAGTAGCAGCAGTTCAGCCCGGTGACGGCAATCACTCCGGCGCCGGCGGCAATCCACAGCTCCCGGATCTTGACCTGCAGCAGGCGCGGGCGGCAGCAGATCATAAAGATGAGTATTGCCGTCGCCGCAGCACAGATGCGCAGGGAGCTGACGTCATATACCGCAAGTCCCAGGGCCGTCAGCAGGCGCACAAAGACCCCCTGTGCTCCCCAGAGCAGAGCGGCGGCAATGACCAGAAGAGATGCGCTGTACTTCAAAACCAAATCTCCGGCAAAACAGGACCCCCTATGCCGCTGACTGCACGGCTGCACTGCCGCTGTCATGGTGGGGAGGGAAGATCTGCTGCATTGTGGCACAATGCAGAAAAATGTGATCTCAGGCACGAAATATGAGCAGGCGCACCGCAGCAGGGCAGCAGTCTGCCGCCTGTCCGGCAGGGGAGGGCAGAGCAGGGCAAACTGCGCCGCATCTGCTGCTCTGCCCGGGGAGCAGATTGATTTTTATGCGGTTTGCGGCCGTATCTGCGGCCAAAACAGCGCAGAAAAATCACCGTGCCGGGGCGTGCACTTTTTTTGTTCCGATTTTTTTGAAAAATCCCCCTGCGCTGTACATCGCTCACAAAAAGATCTGCTAAACTAAAGCCATTTTTCAACAGAGCTCACTTTTTTCGAGCTGCCTTTTTTGTATACATGATAGGTTTTCACTTATGTTTATTTCTAATGCATATGCAGCTGATGGTGCCGCCGGCGGTGACATGAGCTTGATCATAGTTCTGACCGTCTGCATGGTGGCAATCTACTTCTTTGTGATGCGCCCGAATTCCAAGAAGCGCAAGGAAATGCAGAACCTGCTCAACAATCTGTCCGTAGGTGATGAAGTGCTGACCAACGGCGGTATAGCCGGCCGCATCAGCAGACTGCCGGACAACAAGGAGTACATCCTGATTACCGTAGCAAGCGGTATTGAGCTGCAGATGAAGCGCAACTATGTAGTAGCCGTGCTGCCCAAGGGCACCCTGGAGCCTTCCATCCGTGCCGCCGAGCCTGCTCCCGGCAAGAAGCTGGTCCGCCGCAAGAAGGTCAAGGCTGCCGCCCCTGAGGCTGCTCCTGCCGCTGAAGCCGGCAAGCCCGAAGAAGCCGCTCCTGCTGCTGAAACCTCCGAGGCAGCCCCTGCCGCAGCTGCAGAGAAGAGCGAAAATATCTCTCTGGAAAAGAAGTAATTCCAGCTCCCGTTTCCAGCCGCAGCACTTTCAGCTGCGGCTTTTCATTTGAGATGAGAAAGTGCTAAATAAGTTTCCCTGGTGGAAGAATCTGCTGGTATTCCTGGTGATTGCCTTAGGATTCTTTTACTCCATACCTAATCTCTACGGTGAAGATCCAGCCCTGCAGATTTCAGGAACCCACGGTGCAGCGGTGGACGAGACTGTGGCGCAGCAGGTGGAAAATCTGCTGGCCTCCAAAAACATCAGCGGTGATTATGAGCTGGAAAATGAACAGCTGCTCATCCGCTTTGCTTCTACAGAACAGCAGATTCTGGCCCGTGACATAGTGCAGGATGCCTTGGGCAGCAATTACATCACGGCCCTGAATCTGGCTCCGGCCACTCCGGCCTGGATGCGCTCCCTGGGCATGCATCCCCTCAAGCTGGGTCTGGACCTGCGCGGCGGCGTGCACTTCCTGATGGAAGTTGACATGGATGAAGCCATGAACAAGATGATCACGCAGCTGGTTGCCGATTTCCGTACCGAACTGCGCAACAATGATCTGCGCCTGTCCGGAGCCCGCATGGAAGGCAACAGCATAGTGGTGACCTTCCGCGACAGCGCCACCCGCGACAGCGCCTATGATCTGCTGCGCCGCAATCACAGCGATTTTACCTTTCAGGCCTATGATCGCGAGGGCAGATACTTTATCCGGGCGGAGATGACCCCGCAGAAGATCTCGCAGATCAGAACCAATGCCGTGGATCAGAACATCAACATCATACGCAACCGTGTCAATGAGCTGGGTGTAGCCGAGCCGCTGGTGCAGCGCCAGGGTGCCGACCGCGTGGTGGTGGAACTGCCTGGTATTCAGGACACAGCCCGCGCCAAGGAAATTCTGGGCGCTACGGCCACTTTGGAGTTCCGTCTGGTGGACAGCAATGCCGATATTCATGCGGCCATGCAGGGACGCGTGCCGGCCGGCGATGATCTGCACTATGACAAGAACGGTTATCCTGTGGTGCTGGAAAAGCGCGTGATCCTAACCGGTGATCACATAGTGGATGCCTCTTCCTCCACCGATGAGAACGGCAGACCGCAGGTCAACATCAGCCTCGATTCCCGCGGCGGCAGCATCATGTCCGATTTCACCAAGGATCATGTGGGCAGCTCCATGGCTACCAACTTCATTGAGTACAAAGTGATTCCCAATGAAGATCCTGATGCTCCCAAGCCCGGTGATCCCGACTACAAGCCCCGCTTTGAGAAAGTGGAGCAGATCATCAACGTAGCCACCATACAGACCCGTCTGGGCTCCAATTTCCGTATTACCGGTATAGATTCAGCCAGGGAAGCCCATAATCTGGCCCTGCTGCTGCGTGCCGGTGCCCTGATCGCCCCCATACAGATTGTAGAGGAGCGCACCATAGGACCCAGCCTGGGTCAGCAGAACATAGACAATGGTATCCGCGCCATGATCTACGGTGTGGCCGCTCTGATGGTCTTTATGCTGCTGTACTACAAGGCTTTTGGCTTTATAGCCAACCTGGCCATAGTCTTCAATCTGGTGCTGCTGATGGGTGTCATGTCACTCATTCCCGGTGCCACCATGACCCTGCCTGGCATAGCCGGCATAGTGCTGACCCTGGGTATGGCCATTGACGCCAATGTGCTGATTTACGAGCGCATCCGTGAGGAACTGCGCGCCGGACGCAGTGTACAGCATGCCATACATGAGGGTTATGCCCGTGCCTTTGGCACCATTGCAGACTCCAACATCACCACCTTTATCACCGCGCTGATCCTGTTTATGGTCGGTACCGGTGCCGTCAGGGGCTTTGCCCTGGTGCTGATGATTGGCATCGGCTCTTCTGTCTTTACCGCCGTCACGGCCTGCCGTGCCATAGTGAACATACTCTGGGGCGGCAGAAAGAAAGTTAAGAAGCTTTACATATAAGGGAGGAGCTATGCTGCAGTTTATTAAGGAAGGTACAGTCATTCCCTTCATGAAGATCAAGGGAAAAGTTGAAATCTTCTGCTTATGCCTGGTGATCGCCTCCATAGTGTCCATGTGCATCAAGGGCCTGAACTGGGGTCTGGATTTTACCGGCGGTATAGTGGTGGAAACCAGATACTCGCAGGCGGTAAACTTAGATGAAGTGCGTGAGGCCTATGCCTCCGAGGGCATCGTCGGTACTACACAGCATTTTGGTTCACCCCGCGATGTGATGATCCGCGTAGCCCCTCAGGAAGGTCTGGCGCAGCAGACCGTAGCCGACAAGGTCATGACCGCCGCCCATAAGATCGATCCTGCCGCCACGCTGAGCCGTTCCGAGTATGTAGGTCCGGCTGTGGGCGAGGAGCTGGTGCAGAGCGGTATTCTGGCCATAGTGGTGTCGCTGATTGCCATATTGGCCTATATTGCCTTCCGCTTTGAGTGGAGAATGGCCACCGGTGCGGTAGTTTCCCTGGCCTATGACGTGTTCGTGGTAATGGGCGTGTTCTCCTTCTGGCAGATTGAATACGATCTGACTGTGCTTGCCGCCGTGCTCACCGTGGTGGGCTACTCGCTCAACGACAAGATCGTGGTGTTTGACCGTATACGTGAGAATGCCAGCCGGCTGTCGCGCGATCTGACCATGGATGAACTCTTTGACGTGTCGATCACGCAGACCCTGTCGCGTACCATCATCACCTCAGGTACTACCCTGCTGACCGTGCTCTCACTGCTCATTTTTGGTGGAAGCATGATCCACGGCTTCTCGGTGGCATTGACCGTAGGCATAGTCTTTGGTACTTTTTCATCTATCTATGTTGCAAGTACCTGGGCGCTGCTGCTGAAGATTCAAAGAAAAAATCTGCTGCCGATGAAGATAGAGAAGAAAGAAACAGACGGCATGGAGACGCTCGATTAGTACTAAGAGAGGTTTTAATGTATAAAATTAAGGCAGGAGTGATCAAAACAGCTCTTGCCTTTATTTTCCCTGCGGCTTTAATGCAGGGCTGTGCTCTTGTTTCCTTACCCGGCAGTGAGGACAAGCCGGGCGGGGATTTCTCCCTCGACCCTGAGGAAATCGTGCTGACCATGCCGGTCACGGCCGCCGTGGAGCGCGATCAGATGCTTATTGTGCAGCTTTCCGAGCTGCTGGATCTGCAGGCAGTCAACGCCAAAGACCGGGCGGGGCTTTTTTATGAGCTGGGGGTCATCTATGACCGCCTGGGACTGGAAGCCTCGGCGCGCACCATGTTCATGAATGCGCTGGTGGAGAAGCCTGACTTTGCCCCGGCCTATAATTTCCTGGGGATTTATCTGACTTCAGCCGAACGCTTTGCCGATGCCTTTGAGGCCTTTGGGGCGGCGCTGGAGCTCGAGCCCGACAGTGCCTACACTCATTTTGCCCGGGCCCTGGCTCTGTACTACAGCGGCCGGCCGGAAATGGCCCTGCAGGATATAGATTTCTTCTACCAGTCCAATCCCAAAGATCCCTACAGTATGCTGTGGTACTACCTGATAGAGCAGGAACTGCAGGGGCGTGATCAGGCCCTGCAGCGCCTGCGGGACAGGGTGGCCCAGGCCGGCAGCAGCAGTGATGATTTCTTTGGCTATCACATCATAGATTATCTGCTCGGCACCATAGACCGGGCCGCGCTGCTGCACCTGATCAAAGATCCTGAAGTGCCTATGTATCTTAAGGTGGAACGCGCCTGTGAGGTGTATTTCTATCTGGCCAAGGAAGCACAAAGCGCAGGGAACCTCAGGCAGGCCTTTGATTATTTTCATCTGGCCCGCAGCACGGATAAATACGACTTTTTGGAATACCGCTATGCGCTGTTTGAAATCAGGCGCATGGCCGGACGTTACGGACTGCACTCATACCGCGATGTCAACCCGCTGCGTGAGCCGGACAGTTTTTAGGAGAACAGCTATGGCGCAGGATGCCGCGGCCATCACCGATCAGGAGCTGGTCGACAGGATTAAGGGCGATTTGCTCAGTCAGGATGATATAGAGGTGGTAGCCGAGTTTTTCAAAACCCTGGGCGATCCCACCAGACTCAACATAGTCAATGCCCTGATGCTGCATGAGTGGCTGTGCGTGTCCGATCTGGCCGCAGTGCTGGGCATGAGCCGCTCGGCCATATCCCATCAGCTGAGCTATCTGCGCTTAAACGATCTGGTGCGTGTGCGCCGGGACGGCAAACGTGCCTATTACACCCTGGCCGACGGACATGTCCGCCATGTCTTTGCCATGGCCGTGGAGCATGTGTCCGAGAGCGATGAAAATCACGGCATCTTCTTTGCCGGGCTGCAGCAGCCGGCAGGGGAGGCGGGAGCCAAAGCAGACTAAGGCGCGGCAGAGCAGGGCACAGCCCCTGGTGATGAGCCGATGAGTCCGGGACTGTACTTTTTCCTTTCTTTTTTGTTCTTACCGCGGCTTATGCCTGGCCGCTGTTCTGCGCGGCGGCGATCAGGGTGCGTACGCCCTCGAGCTTGGCAAAGGGGATAAACAGCTCTGGTTTGTCCGGGTGTTCGCCCAGCATCTTTTCCATCCACACCATGTCATACCACTGGCCGAATTTGTAGCCGCAGCGGTGGAAGCGGGCGCACTGAGTGTAGCCCATGCTTTCATGAAAGTACACGCTGTTGTTGTTGAGATGTTCGTCATGGCCGGCAGTGGCATCAAAGGCAATGCAGGAATTTACATTGATCACGTGCTGGGCCTGCAGCAGGCTCTCCAGCACCCGGTAGAGTATGCGTCCCAGGCCGCGGCGTCTCTCGTCCTGCTGCACATATATGGAAGTTTCCACGCTGTAATTGTAGGCGGCGCGCTCCTTGAAGGCAGAGGCGTAGGCATAGCCCAGAGCCTTGTTGTTGGCCTGGGAGCGCACGATGATATAGGGATAGCGCTGCAGGGTGGTCTCTATGCGCTTTTTGAATTCCTTTAGGGTCGGTACTGCGTATTCGAAGGTTATGGCGGTGTTCTCAACGTAGGGCCGGTAGATCTCAAGCAGCTCGGCGGCATCTGCCGGAACGGCTGGTTTGATGATGAGATCAAAGCTTTGGTAGGTCATGCAGTCCTCTTGTTTTTAGTGTAATCCTGATGAATTGAGTATTAGTTTTGTGCTGTTAGTGTATGCCCTGATGGCAATAATGCAAGAGCCTGCACCGGCCCTCAGGTTTCCAGCAGCAGCGGGGGATTGTCCGGATTTAAGGCCTGCCGCGGCGAGACTCCGTAGCAGCGCTTGAAGGTCCGGGCAAAATTGGAGTAGTCGATAAATCCTGTCTCCAGCGAAGCCCGGGAGGGCGGCATGCCATTGTCTATCAAATAGCGGGCCTGCAGGATCCTCTTGCTGAGCACAAACTGATGCAGGCTCTGTCCGGCATACTGTTTGAATATACGGCCCAGGTAAAATTTGCTCATCTTAAAACGGGCCGCCAGGGTATCCAGACTCAGATCTTCCCCCAGGTGCTGATTGATGTAGCCCAGCAGTTCATTCATGCGGGGATCGGGAAAATTGCTCAGGCCGGCAGACAGTGACAGCGGGTTTTGATAGCACTTGTTGATTAAAATCAGGATCTCCAGCGCCACTATCTTCTGCAGCGCCAGGTAGTGGGCATCGTCAGCATTCTGCTTGGCGTAATAGAGGCGGTCCAGGTGTTTGACAAAAACTCCGAAGCTCTCACTGTCCAGCCGCAGCAGGTTGTAGTGATTGTCCGAGCACTGCCGGAAGCAGTAGAGCAGATCTATATGCAGATCCATCAGCGACCACTGCTCCACCACATCAGGATGCAGCCACATGACATAGCGCTCATAGGGCCTGTTGTCGCTGATCCGGCACTGATGGGACTCCAGGCGGTTGATGATCATGATGTCACCGCTGCGCAGATTGTAGGACCGGCCCTCCACATCATAGACCACGCTGCCGCTTTTGATGAACAGCAGTTCATGGAAGCTGTGCTGATGGCGGCGGTATTTAATGTGTTTGTGGTCACGTATGTGATGTATATTCACCCCGTTGCCACTCATATTTTCGTCATATACGGCAAAGGCATTCTGATCGACATTGCAGGTCTCAAACCTGACTTTGACGCTTCCCATCCTTTCTCCCCAGCAAATGTTGTCTTTGTCTTTGTCTTTTCGGCCCTTAGGATCCCTGTATTATCCGCCCCATAATTTGCGCCTTGTCACGCTTTGCGAAAGCTTTTGCCCATAAGGCAATTTTTGCCGATACCAAGAGCAATTTCTGCATAGTTTCAGCCGGAAGCGGACGAGCACAATAAGAGCGGAAGGAAAACTGGTATACCACATATTTAAACACGATTAATTTTGGTATACCAAAAATCAAGTGAAATATTTTTACAGTTTTGTAAGGAGTTTACTTATGTTGAGAACACAGGAAAATCAATGCCGTGAGGTGAAGAACCTCGATGGTTTATGGTCCTTCTGCACCGATCCGCAGGGCTGTGGCTTTGCCGCCGGCTACTACAAGGGACCGCTGCCTGAGGCTGTGGATATTGCCGTCCCCGGCAGTTTCAATGATCAGCTGCCCGGACTTACGCTGCGCGATTACTGCGGTGATGTGTGGTATCAGCGTCAGGTCAGAGTACCGCAGGGCTGGAGCGGCAAACGCATAGTGCTGCGCTTTGGCTCAGTCACCCACAAGGGCACAGTATTCGTCAATGATCAGCAGGTATGTGAGCACATAGGCGGCTATACCCCCTTTGAGGCTGATATTTCCGATCTGGTCACCTGCGGGGAAACCTTTACCCTGACGGTGTGCTGCAACAATGAACTGTCCTTTGAGACCATACCTCCGGGGAAGGTGGTTATAGGCGCCGACGGCCACAAAAAGCAGTACTACTTCCATGATTTCTTCAACTATGCCGGCATTCACCGTCACGTAGAGCTTTACTGCACTGCCCGTGAGTATATAGAAGATGTCACAGTCCGCACCTGTGTGGCTGAAGACTGCAGCAGTGCCACCGTGCACTACGAGATCAAGGGCCCTGAAGGCCTGAAGGTCTCCTTAATCAGCCGCGAGGGTGCAGTGGTAGCCTCCGCCTGCGGCCCGCAGGGTGACTTTAAGGTGGAAAACCCGCATCTGTGGCAGCCTGGTGACGGCTATCTGTATACCCTGCAGATAGATGCTCCGCAGGATCAGTATCTGCAGAAGGTGGGCATCCGCTGCGTGGAAGTCCGCGGTGAGCAGTTCCTGATCAACCACAAGCCTTTCTACTTCAAGGGTTTCGGCCGCCACGAGGACACTATTATTCACGGCAAGGGCGAGGATGCCGTCATGATGGTTCATGACTATGCCCTGATGAAGTGGATAGGTGCCAACTCCTTCCGCACCTCTCACTATCCTTACTCCGAAGAGCAGCTCGATTATGCCGACGAGCACGGCATTGTGGTCATAGATGAATCCCCGGCTGTGGGCTTCAACTTCACCCTGGGTATTGCGCCCAAAGGCATAGCTCTGCCCAAGGTCTTCTCTGAAGAAGGCATAGGCTCCAAAACTCTGGCTGCCCACAAGCAGGTGCTGACCGAGCTGTATGAGCGTGACAAGAACCGTCCCTGCGTAGTGCTGTGGTCCGTGGCCAACGAGCCTGACGGCAAGGCCGAAGGTGCCCACGAGTACTTTGCAGAAGTGGCCAAGCACATGCACGCCCTCGATGACACCCGTCCTGCCACCTGCGTCAATGTACAGTACGCCAACCATCAGAACGATCAAATCTCCGATCTGTTTGATGTGTGCTGCATCAACCGCTACTACGGCTGGTACACCGAGTCAGGTGATCTGCAGGCCGCCGCTGAGACCCTCTACAACGAACTCAAAGGCTGGCAGGACAGACTGCATCAGCCCATTATCATCACCGAATACGGTGCTGACACCATGCCCGGACAGCACAGCATAGACGGGGATATGTGGTCTGAGGAGTATCAGTGCAAGTTCTTAAAGATGTGCCACGAGACTTTTGACCGCTGCTCGGCTGTAGTGGGTGAGCATGTGTGGAACTTTGCTGACTTTGCCACCACCGAGGGCACCATGCGTGTAGGCGGCAACCGCAAGGGCGTCTTCACCCGCGATCGCAATCCCAAGGCTGCAGCTTATGTGCTCAAGCAGAGATGGAGTGAGAAGGAATAAACCTTAAGGTTTTTAACCCATGACGCAGGGTTGGAGCCCTGCGAATTTAATAACGCTCAAGATTAATTTTGCAATTAACCTCAAAAAGGAGATTTTACCATAAATCTCCTTAAGGAGTACTAATATGTATAAACTGCCCTGGAGAACCATTGTCTGTTACAGCTTTGGTGACATAGCCAACAACTTCGCCTTTGCCATGGGCGCTATGTTCCTGCTTTCCTACTACAGTGACACTGCCGGCATTGAATCAGCCGTAGCCGGTGCCATATTGCTGGGTGTGCGTGTGTTCGACGCCTTTGCCGATTTGTGCGCCGGCCGCATAGTGGACAGCGTCAAGACCCGTTTCGGCAAGTTCAGACCCTTCCTGATCACCGCCTCCTTCCCGCTGATGATCATGTCCGTGCTGGTCTTCTGCATTCCTTCTGACTGGAGCCACGACGCCAAGGTCATTTACGCCACCATCAGCTATGCTCTGCTGGGTCTGTTCTACAGCCTGGTGAACATACCTTACGGTTCACTGGCCACCGCCATGACTCAGGATCCCAGATCCCGTGCCCGCCTGGGTGCCGCCCGCACCATTGGTGCCTCCTGCACTCTGGTGTTCCTGTCCTTTATTCTGGCTCCCAAAATTGCCAATGCCGACCGGGCTGTGGTGCAGGAAGTGTATCAGACCTATACCATGGGTCTGGCTGTGGTAGGCATGATCCTGTACTTCATCTGCTTTGCTGCCACCAAGGAGAACATTGAGCGTACTGTGGCCCAGCCTTCCTTAAAGGTCAGCATTCAGACCGTCAAGCAGAACAAGCCCCTGTTCATGCTGTGCGGTGCCGCCCTGTGCATGCTGGCTGCCAACTTTGCCGTCAGTGCCTCGGCCATCTTCTATCTGCGCTACATGATCCACGACGTAACCCTGCTGACCATACTGGTGCTGGTTAAGTCCTTCGTGGGCATGATGATCACCGCTCCCTTCATTCCTCACCTGGTAGCCAAGTTCGGCAAGAAGCACACCTTCTTAATCGGCTGCTTCACAGCCTTTATCGGCTACATCGCCTTCTTCATCGTCTGCGAGAACTTCTATCTGGCCATGGTGGCCCTGGCTGTAGCCTCCATAGGTATAGGCTTTGCCATGACCGTGATGTGGGCCCTGGAAGCTGATACTGTGGAGTACGGCGAGTACAAGACCGGTATCCGTATTGAGGGTTTAACCTACTCTCTGTTCTCCCTGACCCGCAAGTGCGGTCAGGCCATAGGCGGTTCCATCCCGGCCTTCGTGCTGTCCTTCACCGGTTATGTGGCCAATCAGGAATTCCAGTCCGAGCAGGCCCTGTTTGGTATCAGAAGCTCCATCACCTTGGCTCCTGCCATCTGCATAGCCCTGTGCTTTATCATCATGTACTTCTACCCGCTGACTGAAAAGGTATTCAATCAGATCGTGGAAGATATCAAGAAGCGCCGTGAAGCCAATGCAGCTGCCAAGGTCCAGGAATAAGATTAAGGAGTATACAAGTGATGAAGAAGATGAAAGTTGTCTCCGTCATCGCCTCAGCAGTACTCAGCTGTGCCGCCATTAATGCCAATGCAGCCAGTGGCGGCTGGTTTGATGACGAGCTCGATCTCAACCTGCGGCTGAAGAACGAGCTGCGCCGTGCCGACAAGCCTTCGGCCGGCAGTTCCAGCGACATCTATGCCTGGGTGCAGGGCATCATGGCCGAGTTTGATTCCGGCTGGCTCTATGACTGTGTAGGTGTTGAAGGCGGCTGGTTCTATGTGGCCAAACTCGACGCCCCCGAGCACATGTCCTCCCGCTGGTACCTGAATGATCACTCCAGCTTCGGCTACTGGGTGGGTGCAGTCAAGTTCAAAGTCAGCGACATAGCCAAACTGAAGGTAGGCCGCTTTATCACCGACTATGCCTACGGTGCCATGCCTTACTATGTACCGCTGATCAGTGCCAATTCCACCCGTACCCTGCCGGTGGCCACCCAGGGTGCCCTGCTGTACCTGCATCCGCATAAGAATTTGGATTTGTGGACCATGTACCGCGAGAGAGCCTTTACCTCCACCAGTGCCCTGCAGGGCGGGTTCCGCGATGAAGGTCTCTACAATACCTCCAAAGCCGATTATGATCAGCACTCCCGCTACTTCTTTGCCGCCAGTGTCTACAACGATCTGCACCGCCTGTCGGCAGGCTTCTCCAGCCAGCATGAAGTAGGCAATCAGTACATGATCACTCTCGACAATACTCTGCCTCTGGAAGGCGGGGACAAACTGGTCTCGAATTTCAGATTTTTCGGAGCCAATGTCTACGGCGGGGCCCGTGACATCTATGACCAGCAGAATTTAAGTCCGAACACCCAGCTGTATACCTGGAGGCTCAGCTATGTCACTCCGGACTTTACCGTCTACGGCGCAGTGGAGTATATCAACCACAGATCCTACGGCTCTATAGTGGATACGGATTTGGGCTTCCCCAACTCCTGGAGTATGGACCGCAATCATGAGGACATGTGGTCCTATCAGATTGGTGTCATCAAGCCGCTGGGTTACGGCTTCAGCGTGTCGCTCGCCCCGATCGTGACCGACGGCTATGAAAGCCATGCCAAGGACGTCAGGGTGCAGGGTGTAGGCATCACCTACGGCATTACCTATGATGCCAAGGGCGGCCCGCTGGATGGTCTGAAGTTCAGGCTGTTTGGTGACTGGTGCACCGAGAAGCGCAACGGCAGCCAGTACGGCGACCGTCTGCACTACTGGGATGTCAAGATGACCATTCAGTACGACTTCAATATTCTGTAATCAGCAGACTGCCGAAGAGATCAGGCCTGCAGGCAGGCCTGAGCCTGGTCCCAGGACGGATCAGGAGCCTCAGCCCTCAGGCAGAAGAATTTTTCTCAGAAGTCCTCTGATTGTATTTTCCACAGGCGGCCGCAAGGCCGCCTTTTTGAGCCCGCCTCAATTTCCGGCATTTCCTCCAGGCCGGAGACTTTCCTCATTTTCCTCATAAAACAGAGCTGTTGTGCCGCCCGGCAGGGATGAATCGCCGCGCTCTGGAAAACAGCAGCAGTTTGGGGCTCCGTTACGCTCTGTTTGCAGGCTGCAAAGATCAGGTCTGCAGCCTGCAGTCCGCATGATGTCGGCTCGAGGCTGTGCAGAATATGAGATGCACTGTGTCAGGATAGGAGATTTTCCACGGAGCTGCTGTGACTGGATCCCTCCGCTATGGATAACTCAGGCAGTATATGGGACGTATAAGTAAATGAAAATGTGGCCTTAACCAGCTTTTTTTTTTTATTGATTGAGATCGATATATGTATGGTTTATTATCGCGATAAAGGATGATTAAAAAGAGGGTTGTGTATAATGATAAAGCAGACCACAAATGCGATCTCCATGCTGAAAAAGGCGTATATATCGGTATATATACACGCACGCAGGGCAGACTTCCGCTCCTCGGCAGCGTCACGTGCAGCCAGAGTGAAAACAGCCCTGGCTGTTCTGGGAGGAATGCTGCTGGCCGCAGCCGGCAGTGCCGGGGCAACCGATTACGACAGGACTGTGACCGGCAGGCTTACAGAAGAATCTATTAAGGCCGAAGTAAGTTCAGGGCCAGCTGCAGAGCTCGCCGGCGAAGTTACCATTAGTGCCACAGGAGAAACAGGAACTGGAACTAACACATCAGGATTTGTAATTTTTGATGCCAAAAATGGAACTGGTGTTGATATTTCTTCATCTTCTGCAAATGTTAGTATCTCCTCCGACAACGGCAGCGTAATCATCATTTCTAGTTACAAGCCAGACGACAAGTCAAGTTTTGATGAAGATCTTGCCGGCAGCGTTAAAGCTGATGCAAACACAGGCGTAAAAGAGTACGACGGGCCGTATGGTCTTCTCCTGAAAAGCAGCAATTCAGATGTTGAGCTGACGGCCGAAAATGGCACGGTATATATTGGATCTGCCTTTGGTGATGCTGTTGATATTGACGGAGATAACAGCGGTTCGTTTACTATTGACGCCAATTCAATAAACAAACGATTATAATGAAGATGGATTAGGCAGCAGTGGTAAGATCACTGCCCCCTCTTATGCTGCAGTGTCAGTGGTGGGTAATGGTGAGGCGGGTAATGCTGCGCAAAGCTTTACTTCCACAGGCCAGAATGCCTTTGTTTCAGTGAATAAATCCGGATTTAGAGTAGTTGACGGAGCCACTGGTGATGTCACGATCGAAGGCAAAAGCAATCTGTTTTCCGGTGGTAATCATGCCTTCAGGCTGGAAGGTCGTGAGGGTGACGATAATGCCACTTCATCTGAGGTCACCATTACGGCCACGGGAGAGAACGGTCTGAATGAATTTATCGGCAACGGCGGTTATGGTATCAGTGTTGCCGATCTCAGTGCCAATGCAGATGCAAGCAAAACAGCCGGGCTGACTGTAACCTCTTCAGGCTCAAACTATATATATGGCACTTCAGCCGGTGTACGTGCAGCAGTAACTATCGACGGCCGTATTGCCAACTTGACTATTGAAGCCGATGAAGAAAGTGGTCAAAACTTTATTACCTCTACTAGTGGTTACGGTGTGCAGGCTGAGGGAGCAACAGGAGACAGCAAGACAGTCAATGTTGAGATCACCGGCGGTAGCAATGCTATTTACGGTGGCACTGCGGTCAGCACAGCCAATGGTGCTGAAGTTACAGTAACTGCCGCAACCGGCAATAATGTTATAGGTGCTGCGTCAGGTGATGATACTGTAACACAAACAGGCAATCGACCAGTTTATAATAAGTTAAACGAATTAAGTTATAGTTTCAGTCTAAACTATTTATTAGCTAGAACTACATACAGCAGTGTCGCCTCCGAGACTGCCATCAGTGCCACATCAGGATCCAAGCAGACATATACAGCCGAAGAAGGCAATAATATAGTTCATGCAAACAGCACCGGTATCTATGCTGCTGGAGATGCGACGGTATCTTTAAAAAGTGCATTAAATAATTATATTAATGCAGTTATCGATGCTGCCGGATCCCAGACTGATGTCACGCTTGAAGCAAATTACAATTTAATTCGTGCTGTTGATACCGGCATTCAGGCTACTGCGGGTGCAGATGTATCTTTAAAGGCAGGCTCCAATTCCATTACGGCACAGACTGATGATGGTACAGTGACTACCGGCATTGATGCTGCCGGAGGCGCGACTGTTTCGCTTACGGCAAACGACACCAATCATATTTACAATGCTGAGACCGGCATTAATGCCACCGGATCCTCCGACGACGGTCAGGCCACTCAGGTCATATGGACTGCAGATAAAGACAACGTTATTGATGCAACTTCCACCGGCATTAAAGCAGATGAAGGTGCCTATGTATATTTATATGCAAAAGACACCAATAACATTAAAGCAAATACAGGCATCGATGCTGCCGGATCCCAGACTGATGTCACGCTTGAAGCAAATTACAATTTAATTCGTGCTGTTGATACCGGCATTCAGGCTACTGCGGGTGCAGATGTATCTTTAAAGGCAGGCTCCAATTCCATTACGGCACAGACTGATGATGGTACAGTGACTACCGGCATTGATGCTGCCGGAGGCGCGACTGTTTCGCTTAAGGCAAGCGACACCAATCATATTTACAATGCTGAGACCGGCATTAAGGCCGCCGGCACCACCGACAGCGCCAACACCAAAGTCGAGTTGATTGCAGACAGCGGTGATAACTCTATTGAGGTAGCTTCCACCGGTATTGAGGCAACTGAAGATGCTCAGGTATTCTTAACTGCAACTGCAGGTTCC
This sequence comes from uncultured Enterobacterales bacterium, assembly GCA_964424565.1. Classification (GTDB taxonomy): domain Bacteria; phylum Pseudomonadota; class Gammaproteobacteria; order Enterobacterales; family Succinivibrionaceae; genus Avisuccinivibrio. Next base: position 1,753 of record CAYRIZ010000006.1, on the reverse strand, counting down.
AATACCATTACAGCACAGGCTGATGATGAAGATGCAGAGACCACCGGCATTTACGCTGCAGGTGCAAATGTATCCTTAACTGCAGCAGTGCAGAACTATATTAAAGCAAAGATCGGCATTTTCGCTGATGGTGAAAACGCAACTGTTAAAGAAAAAGCAGTCAGCAATACGATTGAGGCTTCTGAGGTTGGCATTGATGCCAGCAGTGGCAGCACAGTTGAGCTGATTGCAGAAAATGCAGATGGAAGCGAAGCCACAACTAGCGGCAATACCGTTACCGCAGGCACAACCGGCATCGATGCTGAAGGTGCAAAAGTTTCCCTGATTGCTTCCGATGGAGATAACTCCATTACCGCTGACGCAGGTGAAAGTGAAGGTACCGGTATCGGCATTCAGGCAACTGCCGAAGCAGATGTGTCTTTATTAGCTACTGCGGGATCTAACTTCATTACAGCAGACACCGGTATTTCCGCTAATGAAGCATCAACTGTTACAGCAGTAGCTGCCAGCAATGAGATTGCAACTGATGGAGTTGGCATTGATGCCAGCGGCACCGACACCAAAGTTGAATTGACCGCAAACATCACCGACAACGTTATTGCCGGTAATGAAGGAAGTGCAGTTATCGGCATTAATGCTACTGAAGGTGCAGAGGTATCTTTAACCGCAGCAAATCTCAACTCTATTGCAGCTCAGACTGGTATTTACGCTGAGAGAGCAACTGTTAAAGAAAAGGCTGCCGGCAATGAGATTGAGGCTGATGTGGGAATTGCTGCCACCGACAACAGTACAGTCGTATTGATTGCAGACAGCGAAGACAATTCCATTACCGCAGACAGCACCGGTATCACTGCCAAGAATGCAGATGTTTTCCTGGCCGCCAACAGCGGAAGCAACTCCATTACTGCAGATGCCACCGGTATCAATGCTGAAGATAACGCCTTGGTATCTCTGATTGCCTTTGACAGCAATGAAATTACTGCAGCTGATGGCACCGGAACAAGCATCAACGCCACCAATAAGGCCACTGTCTGGCTTAGTGCAGACAGCAACGAGCTTAACGGCCTTACCACTGCGACAGATGAAGGCTCCATCGTTATTCGTGGTACCTACAATACCTTTACCTCAAAAGCTTTTGCGGAGAATTTGGTCGCCAGTGCGTTGTATGCAGCTGAAAACGGCAATATCACTGTATCCGGTACTAAGACCACTATCAGCGTTGAAACTCCTGAGAGAGAAAATGCTGTCAGCGCCGTGGCAGTTTATGCCTCCGGTACTGGTCACATCACCATCAACGGTGCAGTTGACATCACCAGCGATGAAGGTGCTGGTGTAGCAGTACGGGCTGTGGGGCCTGGTGAAGAGGGCAACAGTGCCAGCGTGGCCATCAACTATAGTGGAGCTTCTTCCATCAATGGCAAGCTGGTAGCCGCTGACTACGGTGTGCTTGATATAGGTCTCTTTGACGAGACTGACGATAAATCAGGTCTTGATGTAGAAGGTGATGTAACCGCAGCCAACTCCGGCAGAGTTACCCTTAACCTGGGCACTAACGGCTATCTTACCGGTAATGTAGAAGCTTATAACGGTGGTTATGCCTCTGTGAATCTGGGCGAAGGCGGTGTCCTGACAGGTAGTATCAACAATTATCTGTTTGATACTGATGAAAACATCAGCAGCGGTACTGCCATTCTTACCATCCTTAATTTCCCGATTTGATCTCAACTTGATATGAGCTCCCCCTCACAATCTT
>CAYRIZ010000005.1:0-58370 GCA_964424565.1 uncultured Enterobacterales bacterium | reverse complement strand
CTGTCTGTGGGAACTGTCTTTGGAGCTGTCTGATTTCGGCCACAGAAGCACCTCAGGGCGCAAAAACTTTGCTTTCTTTGCCAAGGGGCATATAGATTACACCCCGCATTATGACAAGCTGCAGAATCTGCTGAGCGCCACCGATGAGCGGCTGATCTGCCGGGTAGGCTACAAGGCTTCCGGCCGCTCTGAAGCCCGTACTCATCTCTTTCTGCCCGGGCTGATCGGCAGCATGAACGGGGCGCTGTATGCCATAGGCACCTGTCTGGAGGGTGATCTCAAAACCCCCAAATACAACAGCTGTTTTGCCGTGCACCGCATGACCTTTGTGGAGGTGACGGCCTTTTCATCCACCCTGCCGCCGCCGCAGCTTGATCCTGCCGGTTTCGGTCTGCCCTGGCATGAACCGCGGGTCTTCCGCATTCGTTTCAAGCCCGGGGCTTCTTCAGATTATGTGCGCGAGCGGCAGTGGGCAGCCAGACAGCGCATCATAGATCAGCCGGACGGCGGCCTGCTGCTGGAGCTGACCTGCTGCAGCGAGCCTGAACTCATGGCCTGGGTCAGAAGTTTCGGCACAGAGGCTGAACTAGTCAGTGCCGGTGCCCCGGCTGCTCCGGCAGAAGCCGCAGAAGCCGAGGAGGGAGCGGCAGAATCCCAGGATAAGCAGGAAGAGCCGCAGGACTAAAGATAAAGAGAGGGGAGGGGGTTACAGCAGTTCATCCATGCTGCCGGAGCGGAAACCCTGCAGATCCAGCGTGACATAATTAAATCCGGCGGCCTTTACTATGGCAGTGATCTTCTCAGAAAGCTTTGCTGCCTTGACCACATCCGCGGCATCCACCTCCAGGCGGGCCACATCTCTGCTGTGTACGCGCAGGCGCACATTGTAAAAGCCTAAGGCCCGCAGCTGCTCTTCAGCCGCAGCCAGCGCCTGCATAAGCCGCAGATCCAGCTCCATCCCGTAGGCAAAGCGGGTAGCCATGCAGGGCATAGCCGGTTTGCGGGCTTCAGCCAGCTGCAGGCTCGCGAGCATACTCCGCACCTGCGCCTTGCTGATATTAAGCCTGGCCAGAGGGGAGATGATGCCGTATTCGGCCAGGGCTTTGAGGCCGGGACGGTAGACCTTGAGGTCATCGGCATTGGTGCCGTCCATGATGATCTTGATCTGTCTTTGCTCTGCTGCCTGAATCACCGCCCCAAAGATCTGCTTTTTGCACAAATAGCAGCGATCCACGGGATTGTATTTAATAGCAGCCGGTATGTCCCCCAGCTCCAGGCATAAAGCCTCCACGCCCAGCTCTTCTGCCCGCCGCACCGCTGCCTGTGCTTCCTGCGGTGAACCAAAGGCATTGCTGACATGTATGGCCAGACAGCGCGTTCCTCTTTCCCGGCAGGCCTCGCTGAGCAGTTTGAGCAGCAGCATGCTGTCGGCCCCGCCGGAAAAGGCCAGGGCACAGTCTGCCCCGGCATAGGACTGCAGCAGGGTCTGTAATTTAGTCAGCACATCCGCGCTCATAGATCTCTCCTCTGATCCGGGCATCCACTTCCTTGAGGGTAAGATGATGCTCCTCTGCCAGCTTCCTTAAGCTTTCATATTCAGGATAGACAAAACTCTCCTCTCCCAGTTCAGGCGGCAGGGTGCAGCATTTGACCTGCACCTGGCCCAGACTGGAGGCAAAGACAGCCGGCCGGCGCTGCATGATCCAGCGCTGCATCAGGCCAAAGCGCAGGCCTATGGCCGTACTCTCAGTCAAAATCAGTCGGGAGAGATCTGCGGTATCCTCCGGGCGGCAGATCACATTGAGCTGATAGGCCGGACGGTTTTTCTTCATGAAAATGCTCTGGTAATTGACATCCAGCGCCCCGGCGGCAAACAGCCGCTCCAGCAGGGCGCCCATGAGCTCAGCCGACATGTCATCTATGCTGCATTCAATTTTGACTATGCGGTCATTGCAGGGCAGATCTGCAGCCCCGGGAAAAAGAAGGGATTCCTGCATCATGATGTTTTCCTCTCAGGCCGGCATAAACAGCTGTGCCTGCACAAAGGACGGCCGGGCATAGGGCCTTTTGCCGGCGCCATATCCTGTTTTGAGTATATTAGCAGGCGGCTGCAGGACAAATTCAGGCTTTAAGGCAGCTACTATGGCCGCGCCGGTAGGGGTGATGAGCTCGGCATATTCCTGGCAGCGCTGCAGCGGCAGGTGATGATCTTCCAGAATATGGCGTACAGCCGGCACCGGAATGGGAAGCAGGCCGTGGCGGCAGTTGATCATGCCCCGACCCTCGCACAAAGGGGAGGCACAGCAGTGCTCCACCTGCAGGCTGTCATAGAGTACGGCGGCGGAGAGCACATCTATAATGGAATCCAGCGCCCCCACTTCATGAAAGTGCACCCTCTCGGGGGTAGTGTCGTGGGCTTTGGCCTCGGCGGCGGCTATGATGGCAAAAATTTCCACAGCCAAAGCTTTGGCTCCGGCAGAGGCGGCAGAGCCCTCAAGCAGAGGCAGGATCTGGCGCAGTGTCCGCTCCTCATGATGATTTGCGGCATGGTCATGATGCTCATGATGCTCATGGTGAGGATGAGCCTGCGGTATGGGCGGTACTGCTTTGCTGCCGTGAGCCCAGGGCTGCAGCAGATCATTTGGCGCCGGCTGCACTTTGCGCTGCAGATGAGGAAAGAGGTAAGCTGGATCATTGTCATGATTGTCCACTTCCAGGCGGACTTTGAAGTCACACATCTGCCGGCCGGCTTTTTCCACCCGGCTGACTGCCAGCTCCCAGCCGGGCAGCTGCAGGGACTGCAGTACCCGCCGCAGCTCTGCTGTATCTGCGCCCAAATCTACCAGGGCACCGGCAAACATGTCGCCGCTGATGCCGCGGGATAAGTTCAAATATAAATCTGCCATAGTCTGCTTGTCTGCTTTAGCTATTTTGAGGGAAAAACTCTGTGGTAGGTACAGGGTTTAATTTGCCGCGCCCCTGACGGCCAGGCGGTTGATCTGCGTGGCGACAAAAGCCGCCCCGAAGCCATTGTCTATATTGACCGTGACCACCCCGTTGGAGCAGGAGTTGAGCATGGTCAGCAGGGCCGACAAGCCGTGGAAATTGGCGCCATAGCCCACTGAAGTGGGCAGGGCTATGACCGGATTGCAGACCAGCCCGCCTATGACCGAGGCCAGGGCACCTTCCATACCGGCTGCGGCTATGATCACGTGGGCAGACTGTATTTTGTCCAGCTGTGCCAGCAGGCGGTGCAGACCGCTGACCCCGGCATCATAAATACGGGTGACCCGGCCGCCGAAAAATTCACAGGTACGGGCCGCTTCCTCTGCTACCTTGATATCGGCCGTGCCGGCGGTAACCACGGCTATGTTGCCTATTAAATCCTTGGGTTTGCTCAGCGCTATGGTGCGGCTGACGGCATCGTATTGCAGCGCCGGAAAATGCTGCAGCAGCAGCTCTGCCTGCTGCGGCGAGCAGCGGGTGCCCAGTACTTCCCCATAATTTGAGATCAGAGTTTGGAAGATCTCCGGCAGAAATTGATCTTCCTTGCCCTGACAGAAAACCACCTCAGCCATGCCGGTGCGGATCCGGCGGTGCAGATCTATCCTGGCATACTCATCAATCTTTGCAAAAGGAGCGCTTTGCAGCTCGGCTTTGGCCTTATCAATGCTGATGGAGCCTTGTTGTACTCCCTGCAGCAGTGCATCTAAATCCATGTGTCACCTGTTGAGCAGAAACATAGTGCCGTTGACCATTAGTCCGGCAGCTGTGGCAAATAATAAGACGAAGAGCAGATAAAACACAAAGTTTTTCAGCCCCAGTACGGCTTTAAGAGCGGTGATATTGGTGATTTTGGTGGCCGGCCCGGACAGCATAAAGGCAGTGGCAGATCCCGGTGACATGCCGCCGGCCAGCCAGGAGATCAGTATGGGCACGGTACCGCCGCCGCACATGTACAGCGGCACGCCTATGGTAGCCGACAGCAGCACGCCCCAGGCATTGTCCCGCCCGAAAAGTCTGGCAAATTCCTCCTGCGGCAGATGTATGGAAAAGAGGGCGGCCAGCAGAATACCGGCCATGAAATAAGGCAGGGTGGCCTTTAAATTGCGTCCCACATTCTTCAGATAACGCAGCAGCATATTGGGATCGGTATCGTGATTGTGCCCGCCGCCGAATTTGCCGAAGCTGAAAAATTCGCGGTCTTTATACAGGAAGTGGACCAGCAGGCCGGCCAGTATAGCCATGGCAAAGCAGGTGCCCAGGCGCAGGGAAAACATCAGCGGCCCCAGGGCGGCACTGTAGGCAATAAGCTGCGGATTGAGCAGTACGGAGGCAGTCATAAAGCAGGCTAAGGTGGCCTGTTTGACGCCTTTTTGATAAAAGGCCGCCGCCAGCGGCAGGGTGCCGTACATGCAGATGGGGGAGGCAAAGCCCAGCAGGGCGGCTGGGATCAGAGTCAGCAGGCCCAGTTTTTTCAGGCGCAGCCGGTCAAAAAGCCTCTGTATGTAGTCTTTGGCAAATACGGAGATAAAAGAGCCCAGCAGGGTACCGAAGAAGTAAAAGGGCAGCAGCTGCCGGCAGAGTATATCAAGGTAGTACCACAGATAAATGAGTTCGCGTTCTATAAGATCAGACATGGCGGCAGGCAGGGTATGGCAGGCTGCAGCCGGCTCGGCGGCTGCAGCAGGGTTTACAGGTGGAAGAGTTTGCTTCCTTGGGGTTTCTTTAGGCTTTATTGATCCAATGAGATCAGCTGATAGCTGGTCTGACCCAGGCCAATCTCCTCGGCATAAGGCAGAATGGCCGGGCCGCGGCGGGTTTCCATGCGCCTGATTAAGGAAGCACCGTCCGGGGCGGCATACACCAGATCCACGCAGGCCTGATCGAGGGCTACGGGATCGAGTGAGGCGAGAATGCCTATGTCATGCATGTCCGGAGCTGAAGGGGTGCCGTCGCAGTCGCAGTCCACCGACAGATTGTTCATGACGCTGATGTACAGCATCTGCTCGCCTTGCTGAAAATAATTGGACACGGCTGCGGCCGCCTCGGCCATGCTGTAGATGAACATCATGTGCTCGGCTGTATCATTGCGTACATATTTGCGCTCATCGGCCACCCAGAGCTCATCCACATCATCTGTATAACTGGCCGTATGAATGCGGGCCTTGCCATGAGAGGAAGCCACGCCTATGGATATATTCTTCAGGGCGCCGCCAAAACCGCCCATGGCGTGACCCTTGAAGTGGCTCAGCACCATCATGGAATTGTAGTTCTGAAGATTTTCACCCACCAGGTCGGCCTTAAGATATCTGCCATTTGGCACCGGGATTTCAAATTCGCCGTTTTCATCCATGATGTCCACGGTGGCAATTTGATCAAAACCATGATCTTTGATCACCTGACGGTGTTTGGCGGTAGCAGCCCGCGAGCCGCCGTAGGCTGTATTGCACTCCACTATGGTGCCGTTTACGGACTGCACCAGATCGCGGATTAAGGCAGGCTGCAGATAGTGATTGTTGCCGGCCTCACCGGTGGAAAGCTTGACGGCCACTGGAGCCTGCAGGGTGCGGCCCAGAGCCTCATAGGCTTTGTTCAGGCCCTCCGGGCTGATGTCGCTGGTAAAAAATACCTGCGGTGCGGCACTGTCAGCGGTGCGGTGGGTCAGTGAGGCCAAATCTATATCGGCCGCCAGGGCCGCGCCGCTGCAGGAAAATACTGCGCCCAGGAGCAGGGCATAGGTGGAAATTTTGTGCATGGATGATCTCCCTCCGCCAGTTTGGAAAAAAGCTCTGACAGCTGCAGGAAAAAGGACCACTGCAGTGGTGCTGCTGCCTTATCCCTACAATGTAACAGGGCCGGCGGGGGAGTATGGTCTGGTGATATTTTTTGACTTTATTTTAAGAGAATCAGGCAGACGAGACCGGCCGCGGGCAGACCCTGATCACAGATCTGCCCGGCCCCACAGATCCTGTCCTACAGCTCCTTTTGCAGGCGGTGGAAGAAGTTCATGGCGCCCGGGAAGTCCAGATTGCGCTGCACAAAATCCAGCTCAGTCAGCTCGCGGCTTAAAAATTCGTCGAATTTGTTTTCTTCTACATTTTTGATCCGGCTGACCAGCTCGCGCAAATCCCGGGGCGGATAGTCTATGATGCGGGACACGGCGGTTTTGAGATTATCAGGCGAGCAGTAACTCAGCTCCAGATGCTGGCCCACCGTGGCGGCTGTGACCATTTCCCGGCGCAGCATCAGCATAATGGTATACAGTGCCTTGCTGCCCAGAAAAGGGAATAAGGCCAGGCCCAGCGGTCCCTGCACCAGGGCACAGTGCTCCAGATCATAATGCTCAAACATCATCAGCCCGCGGGCAAAATGCCGGCGCGCCTGGCGATTTAAAAATGGCGGGCATTCCCCGTCCAGGTAGAGTTTTTTCATCTGCGCCACCACCTCGTCATCTACCAGGCCCACGCCCTCGCCCATCTGCAGGGGATTGCTGCGCTGTCTGTAGGGTTTGACGCCTATGACCTTGCGCTCGCGGGACACAAAGGCCACTTCCCAGGCATGTCCGGCAAAGACAAAGGTGTCAGCCACGGCCGGCGGATGTCCCAGCGGCACGCGGCCTATTTCCTTATGATCATGCTCTATGACATAGTCGTCATCTGTTTTGAAGGCAGCATAGAAATTCCAGTGGGAGCAGAGCTTTTCCCCCTCATCGCCTATGGTCAGGGTACCGTCGTCCAGCTGCGTGATCAGGGAAAACTGCGCCAGCGAGCGCAGCAGGGCGGCATAGAGGCGGCCTGAGGTCATGAAGAAGGGCCCGCGGCGGCACAGCAGTTCCCACAAATTGCGGGCGGATACCGAGCCGGCGGCGGCAATCACGGACAGGGTCTGCTGCACCAGCACAGAGAAATTGTACTGCTGCGTCAGCGGCGGCTCATACCAGCGGTCGAGCAGCAGCTTGACCATGGCTGTGCTCAAAAAGGTGTTTTCCGCCAATTGCGCGGTGAGCAGGCGGTTTTCCTCGCTGCTTTCCGGCACGAACAGGCGCAGCACGGCATGGCGGCTGCGCCGGCCGGAGCGTCCCAGGCGCTGGCGCAGCGAGGCCACGGACAGCGGCGGCTCGATCTGCCCTATGCTTTCCACATCTGCAATATCTATGCCCAGCTCCAGCGTGGAGGTGCAGATGGCGGTGGTGGGCAGCTGCCCCTGCTGCAGGCGGTGTTCGAGATTTTCCCGCAGATCCCGGGACAGCGAGCCGTGATGGGGGAAAAACTCATTGGGCACATGGTGTTTTTCACACAAAGCGGTGAGTTTGGCCGCCACCTCCTCGGTGCGGCCGCGGGAATTGGCAAACACCAGATTATTGCTGCCGCGCAGCAGCCGGAAAATATCGCCGGCCACCGCATCCCAGGCATCGGCTGGCGGCACCGGCTCCGCCGGCGGCTGCTCATAACCGCGCAGCTGTACGGAGAGAATATCCTGACTGGTGCCGGAGGGAGCTACGGTGACGCAGTCCATATCCGGACAGTTGGGGCGCAGATAGTCCCTGATGGAGGTAATGTTGGAAAAGGTGGCGGACAGGGCAATGCGCACTATATAGCGGCCGGCTATGTTGTCCAGACGGTGCAGCTGCGAGATCAGCTGACAGCCGCGCTGCGTGCCCATAAAGGCATGAAATTCATCTATGATGATGTAGTCCAGATGGGCGCAGGAAGAGCGCAGCAGGGAGTGGCGGTTCATCAATATGGATTCCAGCGACTCCGGCGTGATCAGCACTATACCCTGCGGATCGGCAGTCAGCCTTTTTTTGCGCGATTCTGCTATATCGCCATGCCAGGGCGTGACCTCTATGCCTGTGTCATGGCACATAAACTCCAGGCGCTGATACTGATCATTGATCAGAGCCTTGAGGGGACTGACATAGAGAATGCGCAGCCCCGGTGCCGGATGTCTCTGCACATAGGAAATGGCCGGCAGAAAGGCAGCTTCGGTTTTGCCGCTGGCCGTGGCCGCCGAGAGCACCACATCGTGCCGGTGCTCCAATATGGGGGCGGCTGCCTCTTCCTGCAGCTGATTGAGAGAAGTCCAGCCGCGCCGGTAAATCCACTGCTGCAGCTGTGGGGAAAAAAGATCAAAGGCTCTGCCCTGCATGCTTAAACCTCAGCTTGGCATATATACAAAAGACCTCAGCCCCCCCGGCTGCACTCCCCGGCCGGCGGGGCGGCAAAGCAGTGTTCCTGACTACAGTTTGAAATCAGTCAGCTCATCGTCATCGTCTGCTGCCGCCGCGGCGCTGTCGGCTTTGCTGCCGCCGGTGGTCACCAGGGAGGGATCGCTTTCGGTGCTGACCTTGATGTCGCCCAGCAGCGATTCCCACTTGAGCTCAGGATTTTGCTCCAGTACGGAGAGCAGATCCACAAAAGCCCTGATGGTATTGCGCGGGGTGCGGAAGTAGGCCTCGCCTATGTTCTGCGAGCAGTGATTGAGGAAGGCCGTCAGGGCCTGATCGGGCACCAGATATTTGCTCTCATCGTAAGCGGCAAAGACATTGCGTATATTCATGAGCAGCACATACAGCTCCTCTGGGGTGAGATTGTCCAGCGTCAGCACCGGACTCTTGTAATCCACCACCCTGGCCACCTCGGCAAAGGTGTTTTCCGCCAGGCGGGAGCGCAGTGCTTCATAGCTGTACAGACCCTTGCGCTGATCTTTTAAAAAGTCCCTGGTGCCGCCCATCAGGAAACCTATGTGCTCGGCACTGCCCTGCAGGCAGTCATTGAGAATGCGCAGGATCTGCTCATAATTGGCAGAGCGGGAGCGCTGCGAGTGCAGCTTGTAGAGATTGACCATCTCATCGAGATTGACCAGCAGTCCCTTGTAGCCGGCCTGGCAGACAAAGCGGGAGAGCAGCTTGAGGTAATCGTAGACCGTGCTGTCATCTACTATGGTGCGCACATTCAGATCCCGGCGGGCCTCGGTTTTGGTGGCATACTCACCGCGCAGGAAGCGCACGGCTGCAGCTTTGAGCTCTTCATTGCCGGTGTTGTAGCCTGTCCAGTAGGCGGCTATTACCTGGGCAAAATCGTAGCCGCCCACCAGCTCGGAGAGGGAGGCCAGGCGGACCTTGATCACCGCCTCCACATCCTGGCCGGTTTGATCGGCTGTGCGGCGCTGCTCGGTAATGAATTTTTCCACCAGCGGGATCATGGCATTGCCCTCGGGATGGGCGCGGGTGGAGAGATTGCGGGTCAGTTCCTGATAGAGGGCGCGGGCCTGACCGCTGGTGGCAAACAGGCGGCGGTCAGGGGATAAGTCGGCATTGAGCACCACCAGACCTTTTTCCAGGGCTACATAACGCACCAGCTGCAGGAAAAAGCTCTTGCCGGCACCAAAGTCGCCGATGATCAGACGAAAAGCGCTGCCGCCGTCGCAGATGCGGTCCAAGTCCTCAATCAGGGCCTTGATTTCCTTGACCCGTCCCACCTGTATGTGTTCAAGTCCTACGCGCGGAGTGACACCGGCCCGCAGGGATTGAATAATGGCAGCCCGCTCACGAGGTCTGATCTTAACTGCTCCCATGAAAACTCCTCATTTTTATTGTTTACCGCCGCGCCGCAGCCGTCTGCGGCAGCTCTGCCGGACGGCGGCCTGATGCGCAGAAATATTTGATCAAGCCTCAATATTACCATATCCCCCCGGCGGGGACAGGGACGGCGGGAGCAAATTCCGTCCCTGGGATCAGCGGCGGTAAAAATCCAGGCGGATCCAGCCGTCCTTTACTTCCTGACCCGTCAGCACAAAATCCCGCTCGTAGGCGGCTATTACTTCCTCTGCCTGCTCCTGCAGAATACCCGACAGCGCCAGCGGGGCGCCGGAGGCGGTGAGGGCGGCTATCTGCGGCTCCAGCTCGGCCAGGGGACCGGCCAGGATATTGGCCACGGCCGCGGTGCAGGGCGGAATGACTACGCCGTCTGAGCCGTCGGAGAGGGTGAGCCGCTCGGCTATATGATTGCGCCCGGCATTGTCCCGGCTGGCCGTCACGGCCTGGGGATCTATATCCACGCCGTAGGCATGCGTGGCTCCCAGCTTCAGGGCAGCTACGGCCAGAATGCCGGAGCCGCAGCCGTAATCGAGCACGGTTCTGCCCTGCAGATCCAGGCTGTCCAGCCACTGCAGGCACAATGCGGTGGTGGGATGAGTGCCGGTACCAAAAGCCAGTCCGGGATCGAGCATGACGGTGACGGCATTTTCATCCGGTACCTGATGCCAGGAAGGGCAGATCCACAGCCGGCGGCCGAAGCGCATGGGCTTGAACTGATCCATCCAGGCGCGGATCCAGTCCTGCTCCTGCAGACTGACTACGCCCAGAGGGAAGTTGTCCCCCAGGATCTGCTGCAGGGTGTGCACTACAGGCTGCGGATCGGTGCCTACGGCAAACAATCCGGTCACCTCGGTGGAGGGCCACAGCCGGCGCTCGCCGGGGCGGGGCTCCAGGATGGGGCTGTCTTCTGCATCCTGATAGGTGACGGCCAGAGCACCGAGCTGTTCGAGCAAATCGGAAATGGTATCGGCAGTGGCGGCACTGCATCTTAATTTGATTTCAATCCAGTCTTGAGACATTACATATTTCCTTGCAGCCGCTTTTTGATATGCGGCATGGGATGAATGGGAAAATCGGCATGAAGGGAGCTTTCCGGGCCGGACTCAAAGCCGGCGGTCAGGTTGGTCAGCCGAAGGCCTACCTGCGCGGACAGCTCGCCTAGTTCCAGCAGAAAGGTACTGTGCCGGCGGTCAAAGTGCGGCTTGCGGCTGCAGACTGCACTCAGCAGCGCCGGCTGCAGCAGAGAGCTGTCCTCAATTTTGATCCGCAGGGCACTGCCGCGCTGTTCTACCCGGCTGATATTGGACAGCCCTCCCAAAGCCCGCAGCAGACCGATCACTGTGAGATCGGGGCTGGAGCTGTCCTTGAGGTTCAGGCCCTGTTTGTTGAGGCTGCGCCGGCGGCCCTGCTGCATCAGCCTTTCTTTTTTTATGAACAAAAAGAGACTGACCAGGATAAAGGGCAGCAGTACTCCGGCCAGCCCCAGGAATTTGACCTCAGGCAGCGCGGTAAAGGCAAAGACTGACTGCAGATTGACATCAGGGCGGTACAGCTGGGCGGTGCTGACCAGGGCCGGGACGGCCAGGTAGTAGGAGCTCAAAAAGAAGATGAGCGAGCAGATCATCAGCATGAAATAAGTACCGGGCAGGATGATGAAGAGCATCAGCTGTGCCAGGGACACGCAGGGGCCTATGCTGCCGCCCAGGATCATGCACATGGCCAGCAAAATTAAAAACAGCCTCATGCTGCGGGAGGAAAAAAAGGAGCGGGCTATGAGCAGGCAGGGCAGGGCGATGAAGTCAGTGATCATGATGGAATTGATGAAGGCATTGAGCATCATGTCGTCCTGATAGCGCAGCAGGGCGGTATTGGTTACTACCTGCTGCAGGCCCAGGGTCTGCAGAATGAGATAAATAGGGCTGAAGATCATGGACAGCAGGGAGCGGCCCATGGTGTCATTGAAGGTGAAATGCACAAAGCTTTCTATTTGATTGACTATGGTCAGCAGGGCCCCGCATACGGCCAGCGGCAGCAGCACGGCACACAGCGCCTGCAGGAGCAGGCACAAGGCCGGGTGATCATCCCTGAAACTGCCGCTGATATTGTCCGCTCCGTGGCGCAGTACCAGCACGGCAAAGCAGGAAGAGACCACGCAGATGCTGGGATTGAGCATGGCCGCAGGATCTATGGCGCCCAGAATGGTGATGAGGATGAGGTAGTCAAAGGAGACTATACACAGCTGCAGCATGCGGTGCCGGGAGTGCACCAGCAGGGCGGTGATGATGACATACAGCCAGGGCATGCCTGTGCGCAGTCCGGCATTGAGATATTCGCGCAGCAGCGGATGCAGGCTGTGGCCGGCTGCGCTGTTGAGGATAATGGCGGCGGCGGCCAGCACGGCCGGAGGCAGCAGCAGAAGCAGGGCTCTCTGCTGATTGCGGTGTTTGCGCTCTCTGTCCATTATCCATACCTCAAATCAATACAGCCGGATTTTAGCATGAGCCGGAGAGATAGAGGCGGCTGTAGGCCGGCCGGCGCTGAGGGGCTGTTTTGTGATGACGGCCCCGCCGGCACTCTGCCGTCATGGTGCCGGCCGGGCGGTTTGTTATAATGCTCAGCTGATGTAAGGAAAGATGATTGTTCCCTGCCCGTATATCAGGCCCGCCGCCGCGGCGGGATCAGCGCATATGCAGTTAATCCGGATAAAGAGTTTCCCGTGAAGATAGTACACCGTGATCATGTAGATGACAGCAGTCTGCAAGGAGAAATAGCCGATCCTTTTCTCAGACAGCTTTTAGCCTCCCGCGGCATGCTCAGTGCCGAAGATCTCAGACTGGAGCTCCGTGATCTGCTCCACTACCGCACCTTAAAGGATATAGATCTGGCCGTGGATCTGCTGAGCCGGGCCCTGCGGGAGGGACAGCACATTCGGGTGCTGGGGGATTATGATGTGGACGGCATGACCGGCACCGCCCTGGGCGTGCGCTGCCTCAAGGCCTTTTATGCCGCCCCCGGCCAGGTGAGCTTTCAGGTACCCTCGCGCTATGATGACGGCTACGGGCTCAATCTGCAGATGGTGCAGAAGGCCCATGCTGACGGGGTAGGCCTGCTGCTGACCGTGGACAATGGCATAGGCTGTCATGAGGCGGTGGCCCAGGCCAAAAAGCTGGGCATTACCGTGGTGATCACCGATCATCATGAGCCTGGGGAGACCCTGCCCGAGGCCGATGCCGTGGTCGATCCCAAGCGCCTGGATGATGAATTCCCCTCCAAGGCCCTGTGCGGGGTGGGGGTGCTGTTTTATGTGATGATTGCCCTGCGCGCCAGCCTCAAGCAGAGCGGGTGGTTTGACGAGGAGGCCGGCCGGCCTCTGCCTTCCCTGTCGCAGTTTTTGGATTTGGTCACCATAGGCACCATAGGTGATGTGGTGCCGCTGGATCCCAACAACCGCCGGCTGGTGCAGGCCGGACTGCAGCGCATGCAGCAGCAGCGGGTACAGACGGGAGTGCTGGCCCTGGCGCGGCACATCAAAATGGATTTGCGCACCGTCAATTCCTACAACATAGCCTTTGATATTTGTCCGCGCCTCAATGCCGCCGGCCGCCTGAAGCTGCCGGACAATCCGGCCATGGACTGCCTGCTGACTGATGATTATGCCGAGGCCTGCGCTTATGCCGATCGGCTCAACAACTGCAATCTGCGCCGGGGCGATTATGAAAAGCAGTTTCTGGCCGAAGCCCGGGAGGATGCTGCCGTCTGTGTCCGCCCCCATTCCCTGGTGGTGTTCCGGCCGCACTGGCTGACCGGCATCTCCGGCCTGCTGGCTTCCCGCCTGAAGGATCAGTATGCCCGGCCCTGCTTTGTCTTTGCCGGGGACGGTCAGGAGATCATAGGCTCAGCCCGCTCGGTGCCCGGTTTTCCGCTGGCCCGGGCCCTGGCGGAAATCAGCGCCGCCCACCCCGGACTGCTCAAACGCTGCGGCGGGCACAATATGGCCGCCGGAGCCACACTGGAGCCGTCCCGGCTGGAGGAGTTCAGGGAGGCCTTTGAGGAAAGTGCAGCCGATTATCTGGCCGCCTGCAGCGAGCCTGAGATAGTCACCGACGGCGTGCTGCCGACTGAGTACTTTACCCTGCAGTTTGCCCAGACCCTGGAAGCCTGTGGTCCCTGGGGACAGGGCTGTCCCGAGCCGCTGTTTGACGGGGTGTTTGTCATTAAGTCCCAGCGCCTGCTGGGCGCGGGCGGACGCAATTTGAGACTGTGGCTGACCAATGGCGAGGTGTCTGTGGATGCCATCCGCTTCCGCGCCAGCGCCAGGGAGAAAATGCTGCAGGCCGGCATGCAGGTGCAGGTGGTCTTTTCACTGGTGATCAACCGCTTCAACGGCATGGAAAAGCTGGAAGCCAGGATCCATGCCGTGGAGCCGGTGTAGCAAGCTCTCCTCCGGTGCTCAGATCAGCTCTATGCTGTCCAAATCGTCCGGAATGTAGATGGGGCCTTTGAAGTTTTCTGCCGCCTCGCGGAAATAAGAAGCCTGGCGGTTGCTTAAATTGTCCTCTTCAGTGTGATAGATCACCAGATTGCGGGCCTTGAGGTCGGCGGCATGGCAGCCGGCATCCCAGGCCGTAGAGTGATTCTTCTGATAGGGGTGATACACCTCTTCTTCCTTTTTCAGGCAAAAAGCCTCGCACAATAAATAATCGGCATTTTCCGCATAAGGCCGGCAGAGCTCATTGAAGGGCTCGTCACCCAGACACACCACCACCTTGCCGTCCGGCAGGGTCAGCCTGTAGCCGTACTGCGTGGCCTTGGTGGAGTGAATGTCAAAGGGAATCAGGGTGAAGTCCCCCATGGCAATGGCCTGTCCTTCTGCTATCTCCTGCAGCTGCACATGTTTTTGGCAGATCTCCCGATCTCGCTTGGAAAACAGCTCGGCGAGCATGTAGTTGAGGATTTGCAGCACCTTGGCATGACTGTAGACGGTAAAGTGCCCGCGGTGCTGACCGCTGCGGATCAAACCGGCTATGGAGCGCAGCACCCAGGGAGCGCCCAGCAGGTGATCGGTATGGGCATGAGTGATGAACAAATGCTCCAGGTTGCGCAAATTGGTGCCGCTGTCCTGCAGCTGCCGCAGGATGCCGTTGCCGCCGCCGGTGTCGGTCAGCAGCAGGGTGTGATCGCTTTTGATGGTAAAGCAGGTGTTGAAGATCTGAGTTACCAGGGCATGCCCGGTCCCCAGCATGGTAAGGGTACAATTGCTCATATAGCTGTAGGCTGCCGCCCTGACACGGAAGGCAGCGCTCCTCCTTGTAGCATGTGCAGGTATGGGTCAGATGCATTCTATCATTTGGAAGCAGGATCAGTTTCGCTCATTTTTGGCCGGTTTGGGGTGATTAATTATTGCGGCCGGCCGGCTGTTGTTACAAAATCTAAGCTGAAGACAAGGAGTGCAGCCTGCATCAGAATATAAACAGTGTGCCTGCGCTGCAGCTGCCAGGCAGGCAGCAGCCCGGGGCTGCGCGGCAGGGGTGGTAAGATTATGCTAGCAGAAATTCTGGATACCAACGATCACATAGAGCTTATTGAAAACACCGGCATACAGTTCCTGGATTTTGCCGTCAGCATTGACTGGGAAAGCGATGAGTTCAGGCATTACCGGGAGGGTTCCTTCAGATTAAATCAGCCCGAGCCGCCGCTGCGTTATGCCGCGACCCCCGATCCCGAGCGTTTTGTCGATCCGCTCTCCGGCAGTGAGGTGGAAGCAGCCGAGGTCAAAACCCTGCGCGACAAAACCGTGTCCATGCTGCAGAGCCTCGATCTTTTTGCCGGCGTGTGGTTTCCGGTGCCCTTTTTCACCAGCGGCAGCCTGCAGCACTGCGGTCCGGTAAACTGGGTGCGGGCCCGGGTGATCGCCCTCAAAGGCAATAACGCGGCGGCAGCGGCGGGGGGAAGCTCCGGTCCTGTACATTACCGCATAGTCTATGCCGTGGATACCACCACCACTGATGCCCCCGGCAGCGGCACCTGTACCCCTACCCGCGAGGATGTGGAATCCGGACGGAGCTTTGAGTGCTGCCGCTCCTACAGTCAGCTCTGCCGTTTCCTCGATAAGGATGCCCGCGGCAATTCCTTTGCCGCCCAGTGGTGCCGGGAAGTATTTGCCGATCTGGCTCCCGAGCGCCTGCCGCGCGTGCGCCGCGGTGACTGTGCCCGCCGCATGGATGAGGAGCAGGAGCATCTGCTGCATTATCTGAACATGCTGGCCTTTCTGCAGATCAGGCCTCAGCTCAAATCCCTGCGCCTGCTGAGCTTTTCCGATCGCAGTTTAAGCGACAAGCGGCAGGTCAGCCTGGTGCTGGACATAGGCAATTCCCGCTCCTGCGGTCTGCTGTTTGAGGAGGGCGGGGACAATACAGGCTTTCAGGCCGGCCGGCTGCAGCTGCGCGACTTCAACGCTCCCGAGCAGATCTATCTGGAGCCCTTCCCCAGCCGGGTGGAATTTTCCAAAGCGGATTTTGACTACAACAACTGCTCGGCCCTGTCCGGCTATATTCACGCCTTTGAGTGGCCTTCCCTGGTGCGGGTGGGGCAGGAAGCAGCCGGGCTGGCGGCCCTGCGCTGCGGCAATGAGGGCCTGACCGGACTGACCTCCCCCAAGCGCTTTTTGTGGTCCACCGAGCCGCTGCATGACAGCAGCGAGTGGAAGTTCAATCCCTACAGCTATTTGATAGACAGTCCCTTCCTGCGCGAGCGGCAGGCCAGACAAAGCGAGCATGTGTGGCTGGATCGGGTCAGCAGCCTGCTGTGCTCCTCCGGCTCCACCCGCTTCAATCCCGGGGAAGATGACAACAGGCTCAAGGTACACATGCAGGCGCTGTACTCGCGGCGCTCCATGATGACTTTTATGCTGCTGGAGATTTTTGCCCAGACGCTGATGCAGATCAACAGCCTGAGCTACCGCCTCAAGAGCGATGACAAAAATTCCCCGCGCTGCCTGAAAAATGTGATTTTGACCTATCCGCCGGCCATGCCCCTGCAGGAGCAGGAGATCTTCCGCCGCTGCGCCGATGATGCCTTGGGCATCTTGTGGAAGAGCATGGGCTATGACAAATCAGGCCCTGAGGTGCACCCGCAGCACAGCAGCGGCGTCTGGCCTGCTTTCCCGCGCATCTTCCTGCGCTGGAATGAAGCTGAAGGCGCGCAGCTGGTCTATTTGTTCAATGAAAGCCAGGAGATTTTCGGCGGCAATGGCAGCCGTTTTCTGTCCTTTATCCGCCGCTCTGATGCCGACGGGCGCTTTTTGGATCAGGGGGCGGCGGACGGCTCGCAAATCTGCGCGCGTTTTGCCTCCATAGACATAGGCGGCGGCACTACCGATCTCACCATACGCGATTACTCCTTTCCACGCGGCAAATCCGAAAGCGAGGCCAATATCCGGGCCCGCGAGCTGCTGCGCGACGGCTTCAAAATTGCCGGCGACGATATACTGCGCGACATCATCACCGACAGCATAGTCAAAACGCTGGAGCAGGTGTTTGCCGCCAACGGCGTGTCTGCAGAAAAGCTCAATGCCGTCATAGGCAGCGGCAGCTCCAGACAGGAAATAAGCATCAAAACCCTCAAGCAGCAGGCGGTGCAGCGCATTTACATTCCCATAGGCCTGCGCATCATGTTCCACCTCGAGCACTCCTTTGCTGTAGGCAGCGGCGTGCCCGACCGGGTAGTGGTCTCCGGCAGCATGGCCGATTTTCTGCTCGGCCGCGAGGTCAATCCGGCAGTGGACAGCCGCCGGGATCTGAAGAAACCCTCTCCCCCTCTGCGTTCCCTGGAGGAAGTCAGACCGGTGCTGGATTTTTTAAATGGCCGCCACGGCCTGGGGCAGTATCTGCCGGGACAGCGTTTTGAAGATCTCACCATGCAGGTGGATTTGAGCCGGATGAATCAAAACCTCATCTCCGGGCGCAGCTTCAATATATGCAAACAGCTGGATTATTTGTGCGAGCTGATCGCCCTCTACCGCTGCGATATCCTGCTGCTGACCGGCCGGCCCAGTCAGATCCCCGGTCTGCATACCTTTTTTGCCCAGAGGCTTAATCTCTCGCCTGCCCGCATCATCTCCATGCACAATTACCGCTGCAGCGGCAGCTGGTATCCCTTTGCCGGCGATGACGGGCGCATAGGCGATCCCAAGACCACGGCGGCGGTGGGCGCCATGCTCAGCTTTATGTGCGCCGAGGGCTGCCGCCCGGACAATTTCCGCTATTACGCCTCGGCCAGACGCATCAATACCATGCGTTATCTGGGTGTTACCGACAATAAAAACAAAATGCAGGCTCTGCTCTACCGCCTCTGCAGCCGCGATGCCGCAGGCCAGCTGGCCGGCGATCCGGCAGGCGCGGAGCAGACTGAATTTGCCTATGAGCGCTGCCGGCTGAATGAGGCCGGATTGATCGAGCCGGCGGTGCGGGCGGATGCCGAATTTGAGGTAATGCTGCCGGCCAACATAGGCTACAAGCAGTTTATCAATCCGCGCTTTGATGCCCTGCCGCTGTACCGGCTGGAATTTGTGGGCAGCGACAGCCGCGCCTGTATGAAAAACCGCGAACTGCAGCAGCTGATGCAGTTTAAGCTGACCGCCGGCTGCAGCGATAAATTCATGGCCCTGGTTTCCGCCTTAAGGCCCCTGCGGCGCAGCGGTCCCTCCGGCAATGCCATGCGCCAGCAGGTTGAACAGCTGCGGCGCGATCTGCAGGCCGTGCAGGCCGCAGCCGATCAGAAGGCAGTGCAGGCCCGGGAGCAGGAACTGCTGCAGTGGGCGCAGCAGCAGACGCAGGCAGAGCTGCAGAGCTTTGCCGCCTCCCTGCCCAAACCCACTGGATTGCGCAAATTATTTGGCGGCGGACAGGAGCAGGCGCGGCAGATCGAGGCCAAAAGGCAGGAGCTGTGGCAGAAATATGCTGCCGCAGGACAGCAGCAATTGGCTGAATTCAAGGCCAGTGTGGCCGCAGGACAGGAGCAGGCCGAGCTGCGGGTGCTGCGGCAGAGCCGGCGGGCGCTGGTCAGACTGTATGAGCAGTACATAGCCGACCGCCTGCGGCAGGTGCGCCATGCCCTGCTGGCCGGCAGCAGTCCGGTGCGGGTGCGCCTGGAAAGCGAGGTGCTCGAGCCGGTCAACGGCTCGGCTGTGGTGATCTTCAGCCTGGCTGAGGTCAATGCCGATTTGGAGGGCAGCGCCGGCGATGATTTGAGTGAATTTGTGGATCTGAAACTCTTTACTGTGTCAGGCAGTGACAGCGATTACTGGGTGGACAGCGGTATTCTCAAGAGAAACTGAGGCTGAGGACTGAGCATGGACAAGCAGATTTTTATTGAGGCAGCGCAGGCCGCCGCCGGTGTCAGAAGCTTCGTGCAGGATCACAGGGAAATCAAAGTACTGCAGCAGAAAAAACATGAGCTGAACCTGCTGGCCGCCCGCACGGCTGAAAGCGCCCGCGCGGCGGCGGAAACCCTGCCGGCCCGGCTGACCATTGGGGTATTCGGAGCCTCGCAGTCCGGCAAGAGCCATCTGGTTTCGCGCATGGCCGCCCCGGACGGCAGCCTGCAGGCCGTACTAGACGGCGAAACCATAGATTTTATCCGCCATATCAATCCCCCCGGCGGCGACAAGGAAGCCACGGGCTTCATTACCCGCTTTACCCATCAGCCGCCGGAGGCTGTGCCCGGCTTTCCCCTCAAGGTGCGCGTCCTGCGGGAATGCGATATAGGCAAAATCCTGGTCAATTCCTTTTTCCACGATCTCAATCTGACCGCAGACAAGCCCTCCTTTGAGCTCCCGGCCATGCTCTCTTATCTGGACACAGTGGAAAACCGCTATGCCGCCGCCCTCAGGACCGGCAAGGCTGCCGATGCCCCCTGCTTTGAGGAGCTGTGCTCGCTGATGCTTTATATACTCGAGCAGGGCGGCGGGTGGCTCAGCCCGGTGGCCGATACCTCAGGCCTCTTCTGGCAGCGCTTTATAAAGCTTATGGGATCACTGCCGCTGCCCGGCCGGGCCGAGCTGATGGCCGTGTTCTGGTGCCGCGCCAAAGTCTTTACCCTCTACTACCGCACTGTGGCTGAGGCCGTGCTGAAATTCGCCGGGCATGACTATATTTATGTGCCCCTCGATGCCTTTGTCAGAAAGAATGAAGCGGGGGTGCGCGACAGCAGTACCGGGCAGCACAATATCATCAATATTCAGTCCCTGCGCCATATTCTCGACGGCCGGGACGATGAGATCACCGTGGCCCTGGGCCCGGGGCAGTATGTCACCCTGCCTTTTGCCTGTCTGGCCGCCGCGGCTTTGGAGCTGACTTTCCCGCTGCCAGCAGGCGGCCTGCTGGATAACTTTGATGTGCTGGATTTCCCCGGCGCCCGCTCGCGGGAGCAGCGGCAGCTGTCGGCCTGCCTGGAGGATGAAGCCCTGCAGACGGACGAGAACACGCCCACGGCCATGATGATAGAGAGCTGGGAATTTCTGCGCCGCGGCAAGGTGGCCTACTTGTTTGAGCGCAGCGCCGCCCGCGGGGAAATAGATATTCTGATGCTGTGCGTGGGCATGCACAATCAGGTGGAAGTGACTGATATTGTGGGCATTTCCGAAAAGTGGATAGCCGACAATGTAGGCGCCGATCCGGCCGCCCGCGCCAGGGTACAGCACAATCCCTTTTATTTTGTGCTCACCCGGGCGGATGAGCCCCTGACCAAGGAAGTAAGACAGGCTGCCGCCGGGGCGCCGGGCAATGTCAATTTATTCATTTCCACGCCGCTGGAACGCTTCTCCGGCTGTACCTGGATGAAGGAATGGACGCCGCATACTCCCTTCAACAACTGCTTTATAGTGCGCAAGCCGGGCATGAACAGCGATTTGTTTGTCTGTGAAGGCCAGCGGGAAACAGCCCTGCGCCCGGAGCGGGAGGGGCAGGTCAGGCAAATCCTCTCTGAAATCAAAAGCGACAGCGTTTACAAACTGCGCCTGCAGCAGCCGGGGCAGGCCCTGGATGCCATGATGCAGCTCAATGACGGCGGTATTTCCTTCCTGCTGGCGGCGGTGAGATCGCAGTTTGCCAGCAAGGAAGAGCTGCATGACCGGCGGCTGTGCCGGCGTACCGCCCCGCTGCCGCAGGCATTGGCCGCGCAGCTGCGTCCGCTGGCGCATTTCGGCGGGCAGGCCGAGCAGGAGGCGGCAGAGCGGCGCGGAATCAATCTCACGCGCAGCCTGCTGCAGTGCGACAGCGGCCGCAGCCGGATCTTAGGACCTCTGCGCGAGGCTTTGGAGATCTCTGATGTGACGCTGCAGCAGGCCTATGATGCCGTGTATTCGGCCGGGCCCAATGCCGCCAACTATGCCGCGCGGGTGCTGGATATTTTCGGGGAGGTGATCTCCGCTCTGCCGCAGAGCAGTTTTGCCGCCGCGGCCAAATCACAACTGCTTTGTGAACTGCAGCTGCTGCAGTCTTCCCGCCGGGAGGTTACGGCAGAAGATCTCAGGCGCTACGGCTTTTTCTATCAGGATCAGACCAGGCTTAAGAGCCGCGCGGAGCTGAGCAAATCCTTTGAACAGCTGCTGCAGGATTTTTCCCGGGAGCTGCTGCGGCTGTTTCATTCCCCTCAGCTCAATCTGGAGGCTCTGCTGACGGCAGAGCTGGAGAAAACTGAGCATGCCTCCAGCTCCAGCGATCAGGAGCGCATGATTCAGGCCCACAAGGCGCAGATCTTTTTGTCTGATTTTGTCAGCTTCCTGGGCTTTCGCGAATTTGAGCGCTTAAATGGCGGTCCCATAGGGCGCCGTTTTGCCTTTGACCGGCAGGGGGCCCTGGTGGAACTTTCCGCCGGGCGGAACCTGGAGTCTGTATTCTCCCGGGTACCGCCGCGCGATGATTATCTGCCTCAGCTGGAGGATGACAGCATCAGTTATGCGCAGCGTTACTGGGCAGATTACTTTTCAGTACTGGTCAGTGCCATGAAGCTGCTGAGTACCAGCGGAGAGCAGGGCGGGCTTACTGCCCGGGAAAATGATCGGCTGTGCGCGCTGATCACCTCTTTGGAGCGCGCCGCCACGGCAGGAGAGAAATAATGCAGACCGGAAGATTTACCACCGCCCCTGACGGCAGGGGACTGATGATTTTCGATGCCTTTTTGGAAAACCACGAGGAAGTGGATCCCACCGTCCTGGGGGATCGCTTTACCCTGCAGTTTATGATCAAAGCCGAGGAGGACTGGATCAATGAGCGCCTGCAGCGGCAGCTGCAGTCCGGCGGCTGCACTGATACCTCCGGCTGGATAGTGCGGCAGGCCTCCTTTGCCTGGGATGATTTGTGCGTGGAGCTGGATCCCAGGCTCAATGACGTGCTGGTCATCTGCGAGGGCTCGCGCTTTGCCGTGCAGGTCAGACCGCTGGCCGGGGTTACTGTGGGGATGCATACCTTTTTAAAGGACAATTTGAATTTAAGCCGCCGTACGGCCCCGGGGGCAGATCCTGCTGCAGCTTCAGCTCAGCCGGCAGGACCAAAGACCGGCAGTCAGGCAGCAGGCTCAACCGCCCCGCAGGGCGCCCCCGGCCCGGCAGTGCCGCCGGCGGCAGCAAAATCTTCATCTGCCCTGCCCAAAATTCTGGGACTGGTAGCAGTACTGCTGGCCCTGGCGGCTGCCGCTTATTTTCTGCTGGGCTCAGATAAGAAGGAAACCGCAGCTGCAGCGCCGGCGGAAACCCCGGTGGCAGCGGCAGAGCCTGAAGCACCGCAGCCAGAACCTGTGCCGCAGGCTGCTGCAGAGCCCAAAGTACCGGAAGTCGAGCCTATGCCGCCTGCAGTAGAACCACAGCCGCCGGTGGAAAATCTGACAGCTGCAGCAGAGCCCCAGGCACCGCAGCCTGAACTTCAGCTGCCGGTGGAAAATCTGTCAGCTGCAGCCGAGCCTCAGCTGCCGGTGGAAAATCTGGTGGCGGCACAGCCTGAAGCACAGGAGTCTGCGGCCCTGATACTGCCGCAGCCGCAGGGAGCCGTGATCCAAAACCAGAACCCGGCCTGCAGTCTGCAGGCGGAAAAGAGCGATGCTGAGATCCTCAGCTCCTGCCTGAGCGCGCATGATGAGGCCGCCCTGCTGCAGCTGGCCCGTACGGCTGTAGAGCAGCAGCGCTGTGAACTGGCCCAGCGCATTCTCTTTGGCCGGGCCCGCAGCAGCGGCGGGGATTTTGCCCGCCTCCTGCAGCAGTATTTCGATCCGGCTGCGGCGGAAAATGCCTGCTTTAAGAAAAGCGCGGCTGATGCTGCCTACTGGCAGAATAAGATTTGACATCACGGGGGAGGGAGAGCATGAAATCTGCATTCTGGCTGTGGTTGCCGGCCGTCTGCCTGCTGACGGCGGCGGCCTGGGCGCAGGAGCCTTTGAAGATGGAGGGCAAAAGCACTTTGTATCAGCGGGTGCTGACTACGCCCTCGTGTGAACTGCGGGCATCCCCGCAGAACAGCGTCGGCCGCCGGGTACCGGCCTTTTCCCGTTACTATGTTTATGGCCGGGATCAGCAGCGGGGCCTGCTGCAGGTAGGACCGGACAGCACCGGCACCATAGCCGGTTTTCTCGATGAGCGCTGCACCGTGCCCTGGAAAATGCAGACGGCACTCTTCTTTACCAATCCGGCCAACCGCGACCGAACGATGATTTTCGCCGAGGAGCAGGATCTGGAAAATCTGGTGCAGGCCGCCGATCCCCAGCCTTTGGTGCGCGAGCTGCAGTACACCCTGGAGACGCAGGGCCGGGCTCCGGGTGTGGTGGCTCAGGAGCCTGCCACCTGGATTGACTACACCCAGAATTTCTATCTGCTGCCCATCCTGTCCAGTCAGGAGGATTTGTTCTACAGCGACGATTTGCCGGTGCGCATGTTGGAAATAGCCTCGGTCACCGACCGCAGTCCGCAGAGCGGGCCGGCGGCCATAGGCGCCTTTAAGGCCGCCATGGTCTTTGTGATCGATTCCTCCATTTCCATGCAGCCTTATATAGACAAAACCAAGGAAATCATACATGAGGTCTATCAGACCATAGCCGCCGAGGGTCTGCAGGACAGCGTGCAGTTTGGTCTGGTGTCCTTCCGATCCGATACCAGGGCCACCCCGGGACTGGAGTACACCTCCAGGATCTTTGTCAGACCAGGCGAGGTCAGCTCGGGTGAGGCCTTTGAGCAGAAAGTGGCCGAACTCAAACAGGCCTCTGTTTCTTCCGTACTGTTCGATGAGGATGCCTACTCCGGCGTGCTGTCGGCCCTGGAAGCTGTGGACTGGAACCGCTACGGCGGCCGCTACATCATTCTGATCACCGATGCCGGAGCCATAGAAGGCGCCAGTCAGTACTCCTCCACCAGACTGGATGCCGTACAGCTGCGCCAGGAGGCCGAGTATTTCAATACAGCCATTTATGCCATGCATCTGCTGACCCCGGCCGGGCGCAAAAATCACGACAAGGCCAGGGCGCAGTATGAAGATCTGACCTTCAATCAGACGGTGCAGAAATCCCTGTATTATCCTGTGGATGCCGGCAATGTGCAGTCTTTTGGGAACAATATCAGCCTGATCGCCAGAACCATTACCGAGCAGGTCAAGCTGGCTTCCCTGGGCATGGATGCTGCCGGCTCGGCTGCCGGAGCCGCCAGCGGACTGGAGCAGGATCTGGCCCTGGTGGGTCAGGCCATGCGCCTGCGCTATCTGGGCACGCAGAGCGGGCAGCGCGCTCCGGAGATCTTCCGCGGCTTTATGGCCGATCGCGATTTGATCAGGCATCATCAGCCCACCGCCACCCCGGTGGTGCTGCTCACCAAGGCTCAGCTGTCCGATCTTTATGATGTCTGTTCGGCCCTGCTGGAGCAGGCCGGCATAGGCATGCTTGCGCCTTCGGAGATGTTCAGCAATCTGCTCTCTCTGGCGGCAGCCATGAACAATGACGCCGGACTGGTGGCGCAGCAGAGCACCCTGAGCATAGCGCAGATGGGACTTTTGGGTGAATATCTGGATGATCTGCCTTACCGCAGTGCCATAGCCGGGCTGACGGAGGAGGACTGGATCATGATGAGCCCGGAAGAGCAGAACAATCTCATCCGCGATTTGGAAAGCAAACTGGAGTATTACCGCCGCTGCATTGAAGATGCGGATCGCTGGCTGCAGCTGGCTCCGGAGGCTGCCGATCAGGAAGCGGTGTACCCCATACCGCTGGAGAGCCTGCCCTGATGCAGCTGCAGGTCAGGGATTTGCGCTGCAGCTGGCAGGGCGACGGCTTTGCCTTTACCGTCGTCCTGCCCGAGCTGTGTATTAAGGCCGGCCGCCCCGCCGCCCTGGTGGGCATGTCCGGTACCGGCAAGTCCACGCTGCTGGAGTGCCTGGGGCTGTTCAATGAGCATGCCTGTTTTGGCAGCTATACCATAGGCGACTGCGATCTGCTGGCCCTAAGTCCCAAAAGGCGCGCGCTTTATGCCCGCACGGCTGTAGGCTTTATGCCGCAAAGCGGCGGGCTGGTGGATTTTCTGACCGTGCGCGCCAATTTCCTGCTGCAGATTCAGTCGGCCAACAAGGCCCGCCGCGCTTTGGGCCTTAATACCGTAAATCCGGACGAGAGATGCAGTTTACTGCTGGAGCTGTGCCGGCAGCTGGGGCTGCCGCCGCGTATTGCTGACTGCTATCCGCATCAGCTGTCAGTAGGTCAGCTGCAGCGCGCCTCCTTTGTGCGGGCGCTGGCTCATCAGCCGCAGCTGCTGCTGATAGATGAGCCCACGGCGGCGCTGGATCCTGCCCACGGCCGGCAGCTGCTGGCTTTAATTGAGGAATACTGCCGCACCAGGCAGCTGCTCTGCCTTACCGTCACCCATGCCCTGGAACTGCTGCAGGGCTTTGAGCTTTACTCCTATGCCAAAGAGCTGAGCGGTCCCGAGCAAAGTGTTTTTGTGCCGGCGGCAGCCGGGAGGAGCGGCTTATGATGCTGCTGCGCCTGGCGCTGGCCCTGCTGCGCTACGAATGGCGGGCCAATGTGGTGCTGACTGCCGCGCTTACCGCCCTGGCCGCCCCGCTGCTGCTGTTGTGGTCGCTGAAAAGCGGGGTAATTGCCCACTTAGAGCAGCAGATCATAGGCAATCCGGCCAATTTTGAGATAGTCATTGCCGGCAATGACGGCGGTATGCAGCTGTATACGGCCCTGCAGGATGATCCTGATGTGGCCTTTATGGCCATCAAGCCGGTGTCCCTCAATGCCGAGGCGGTGCTGCGCGCCCCCTCCAGCGGCAAATTCAACCGCCGGGTGATCCTAATGCCCAGCGGGGAGGGCGATCCTCTGCTGCTGCGCTCGGGCATTCTGCCGCCGGGCCGGAAGGAGATAGTGCTCTCCGCGCCGCTGGCCACCACCCTGCAGGTGCAGCCCGGAGATCACGTGCTGCTGTCGGTGCAGCGCATCAAGGACGGCCTTACCCGCAAGGCTGAAGTGCCCTTTACCGTCACCGGCATCATCAATCCAGCTTTCTGCGGGCAGCAGTCGGCCTGTCTTAATCAGGACACCTTAATTTATCTGGCAGATTTTAAGGCCGGCAATGAGCCGCCTGTTTTCACTGAGGGCGGGGTGGAGCCTGATCGCAGCCGCTATGCCGCCGGCATCAGGCTTTATGCCACCGATCTGGACGGGGTGCTCAAGCTCAGCGCCAAGATCCGCTCCCTGCAGCGGGAGATAGCCGGCTCCAAGGTTGCTGATATAGTCAGTTTAAAGGCGGTGGACAGCGTGCTGTCCTCCATCTTCTGGGTGGTGGCCGCCGTCAGTGCCGCCGGCGGGGTGCTGGCCTGCTGCGGTCTGGTACACCTGCAGCTGCACAACCGCAGCCGCACCATGGCCATGCTGCAGCTGCTGGGCTTAAACCGCCTGGAGCTGACCTTGTTCATAGCCTGCAAAAATTCCTGCTGTGCCCTGGCGGCCTTTGTGCTGGCCTGGGCTTTGTATGAGGCGGGGGCGGCTTTTATCAATACACAGTTTTCCCAGGCTCTGGCCGGAGCGCAGATAGCGCAGCTGCCCTGGAGTGCAGCCCTGATTTTGGGGCTGCTGCTGCAGGTGCTGCTGTGGCTGCTCAGTGCCGGGGCCATGTATGTCAACTATGCCGGGCGGCAGACGGCTGAACTGCTGCGGGAGGGAGCATGAGGCAATTGAAAGGATGGATGGCGGCTTTACTGCTGCTGCCGGCCCTGGCCGGAGCGGCTGAGCTGGATGAAAAATTCTACAATCCCCAGCCGCTGGAGGGCGATGTGATCCTGTCCATGCCCTGCAATATGCGCATGGCCTTCCGTAAGGTCTACACTTCCCGGGCTCCGGGGCGGCTGAGCGATCACAAATTCACCGCCGGCTCGCCGGACAGCGCCAGCACCATCTCCCAGTCGCCCAATATCCGCTACATACAGGGCAGTTTTCATGATCGGCAGGGCTATTATTATCTGATGGCCAAATATGAAATGACGCAGCTGCAGTATGAGGCCCTGATGGCGGACAAATGCCCGCAGCCGGGCAATAAGCTGCGCTATCCTGTAGTTTCCATCAGCTGGTTTGATGCCGTGGAGGCCGCCCGCCGCTATTCCCAGTATCTGGCCTCAGCCGCCGATACCCCGGCAGAGGGTGAGGTCAAAGCCTTTGCCCGCCTGCCCACCGACAGCGAATATGAATTTGCCCTGCGCGGTGGCCTGGCGGTGGGGCAGGCGCAGTTTGAGGCAGCTACTTTTGTATCAGAAGGCTCTCTGCGCGATTATGCCTGGCATGCCGGCGCCAATTCCTCCAATGGTAAATTAAACCTGGGCGGCAGGCTGAAGCCCAATCCGCTGGGTATTTTCGATCTGCTGGGCAATGCCCAGGAGATGACCTCCGATGCCTACTATATAACCCGCACCGGCCGCCTGCACGGTCAGCCCGGCGGCTTCACCGCCCGCGGCGGCTCATTTTTGACCTCGGCGGCAGACATGACCTCAGCCTTACGCGTGGAGCGACCCTACTTTCTCAACGGCCGGGAGTCGTCGGCCAAAGATCTGGGCATGCGCCTGGTGCTGGCCCTGCCGGTATTGACCAATATGCATGAGGTGGACAGCCTAAATGCTGAAGCTGCAGCCCTGGAGGCCGATGACGGCAGCGCTGATGCCGCCGCGCTGGCCCGCCTGGGGGAAATCATCAGGCACAATCAGGAGATCACCGACCGGCAGGCCAAAACCGAGGCGGAAAACAATTCCCTGCAGCAGCGCAATCAGGAACTGGTCTCGGCTTTGGGTGAGCTGCGCCTGAACATGGTCAGGGCTCAGGATGAGCGCGATGAGATGAGAAGAAGGGCTGTGGCCAATAATCTGCGCTCCGGGGGACTGATCTGCATGAATGTGGCCAATGCCCGCATTATGCGCGAGGGGGTGGAGGCTACCATAAGACTGGCACAGAGCAATCCGGCCGTCAAACTGGATGAAGACAGGATGCAGCGCCTGCAGGACAGACTGCGCGACGAGCAGGCCGGGGAAGATTTCCTGACGCTGTTCTTTGCCAATCAGGTGGCCGAAACCCGCGGCCTGTACTCAGCCGCCGAGCTGGAGGCCGGGCTGGACAGTGCCCTGCAGTCCGTGGAGGGACAGGGGCACAACAATCAAATAGGGCAGTACATCAAAATTTACCTGAGTGAACTCAAGGCTTATCAGCAAAACAGCGATCTGCAGAGCAGTCTGCAGAAGTTCAATGACAAATGCTATTCCCTGACTGCCGCCGCTCGCAAGGCCGGCAAGTAGGTGCAGCGGCAGGGCAGGGGGGAGAGGAAATTTCAGGATTGAGGGCAGATTATGCAGCGGGCCGCCTCCTTTAGATTAGATCAGCTTACAGCAGAGAGTGCCGCCTTTGTGCAGCACTCAGCCGACTTCATTTCCTATCTGGAGCGCAGTCTGCAGCCTGAACTGCTCAATCTGCTGGCCCTGCCGGAGGTGGAGGGAAACTACTGCAGTTTCTACACTTTTCTCGAAGGTGAGGTGCACAGTGCCGACGGCATGGCGGCAGATGCCTTTTTCCAGGGCAAAAGTGCACAGCTGGCCGCCGCCGTATCCGGCATGCAGCAGGGACCTTATGCCGCCGCGGCCTCCTTTGTGCTGGACTGCATCAACAATCCGCGGCATTTGATCGCCGTAGCCGGCAATAAGGTGATCCTGCCGGTGATCTTAAAAAACGATCCTCCTCCTGCGGCAGCGGCTCCGGCTGAGCCGGCAGCGGCTGAGGCGGCAAAATCCCCGCGCTCCAAACTGCCCTGGCTGCTGCTTTTGCTGTTGCTGCTGCTGGCAGCTGCCCTGGCGGCCTGGCTGCTGCAGGACGATGATGAAGCAAAGCCGGAACCAGATGTGCCGTCTGCCCCGGCTGCCAAATCTGCAGACAGTTCAGGGTTAAATCTGCCGGACGTGAACATACCGGAGATAAACCTGCCGGATGCGAATTTACCGGACGTAACCATGCCGGAGATGAATCTGCCGGATGTAAACCTGCCTGAGGCAAATCTGCCGGAAATGAATTTGCCTGAGGTGAACGTGAACATGCCGGATGCTAACCTGCCGGCGGTGAATTTGTCTGGTGAAAAACAGCCTGGGGTAAATGAGGTAAAGCAGCAGGAGGCAGATCCTGCACCATCCCCGGCCATGATTGCACCACTGCCTGAAGGCAGAACTTCTTTTATTGCACCTTTCCCCGAGACGGAAGAAAAGAGCCGCATGATAGGTCCGCTGCCGGAGAACAGGCCCCAGCCTGCCGCAGCGTCCGACCCAACTCCTGCTCCCGTCAGGGAGCAGGCTTTTTCTCCTGCCAAAACTGCCGCCCCGGCTCCCAAACCCAAATGCACCACCTTACGACAGGAAAACAAACTGCCTTCCCTGATTTTGGCTGTAGACGGCTCGGCTTCCATGTTTGAGCGTCTGGGCAGCAGTCAGTCCACCCGCATGGAAGCGGCCAAACAGGCCGCCACAGGCATGATAGACAATATCAGCACGGCTGTGCGGGTGAATTTGATCGACATCAACAGCTGTCCTGCCGCCCGCAATTACGGCTGGTTCGGCGGCAGCCGGCAGAGCCGTTTCTCCCTGCGCGGCATGATCAATGACTTAAAGCCGCTGGGCAATGGTACCGCTTTGATGTCTGGCTTAAATCAGGTGGCAGAATCTGCCCAAAATACTGCAGGCCGGGTGGAGGCAGTGATGATTTCCGACGGTCTTGATGCCTGCGGCCATGAGCTTTCAGATATATGCCGGCGGGCGCAGACTATTCACCGCTACCAGCCGGATTTGAAAATTCATGTGGTGATTTTGGACAACAGTATCAGCGGGCTGAAATGCGTGGCTTCAGCCACCGGCGGCAGGGTGTTCCAGCCGCAGAATGCCGCCGAGTTTGCCCGGCAGCTGCAGCAGGTAGGCTCTGATCTCAATGAAGTGTGTGAGGAATAAATCATGTTAAGCGCAATGCTGTGCAGAGGAAGGCTGAGTGACTTTGTGCCCATCGGTCAGGACGGTGCTCCGGTTTATCAGCATGCAGATGCCTTCAGGGATGCCGTGTCACGCATACCCGGGCGCGGGGCGGCCTTAAGCCGCTTTCTGGCCAAACCCAAATTCAGCCCGGACTACAAGCAGGTGGAATGGTTTGTTTCCTTTGCGCCGGCCTCGCCTGAACGCGGCTACAGGGTGATCCCCTGGAAGAATGCCCGGGCCGAGGAGCGGGAACAGGCCTTAAAGGAGCTGCAGAGCTTTGCCTTTGAGCTGGAGGGCTTTGCCGATGAACTGCTGCAGCTCAGCGGTGACGGCAATGCCAGACTGTTTGCCCATTATCTGACCGGGCAGGGCGGGCGCAGCCGGCTGCCGGCCGTGCATTTTCCCGGCCCTGACTATATTTATATAGTAGACGGGCAGCCGGTGGTGACTTTTTGGGGCTTTCTGGCCCAGGGCAGCCGTACCGGGCTCGATCCCTTCTCCTGCCTGCGCCACCCCCGTGCAGCTGCTGCTGCCACCGCCGCAGGTGCTGCGGCCACTTCTGCTCAGGCTGCAGAGGAAGGAGGAGAGGGCAGTGTATCTCCATCCGCGGCTGCGGACGGCAGTGAGAATACAGCTGTGCCGCCGCCTGAAGCTTCTGCCGCCTGGCCTGATCCTCCTGCAGATAAAGGTGTGGAGAAGGAAGACGACATCCCTGAGCCTGCAGCTCCCCTGCCGCCGCAACAGCCGGCGGCTCCGGCGGCAGATTGGTCAGCGCCTCCAGGCGGCAGTTTCAGCCGGCATATTAACGAGGAGAGAACCTCCACCGTCAATTCCAATTCCACTGCCGCCGCTGACTGGTCTTCTCCCCCGCCTGCTGCAGCCGCGCCGGCCGCCGGCGGCAGTCAGCTGGGCAAATGGCTGAAGATCCTGCTGTTGCTGCTGCTTTTGCTGTTGCTGCTCTGGCTGGCCTGGCGGCTGCTGTCCGGCTGGGGTGGGAGCTCGGGGTCCAGCACAACTGAGCCGGTCCGGCAGGAGACAGTGCTGCCGCCTGAGGAACAGAGCCCACCGCAAAATAACCTGGCCGCCGAGCCGGAGAAGGTCAATACAGCTGTACCGGCGGTGGCAGAGAATTTAGTGCCGGCAGAAACCAAGGAAGCAGTGGTTGAGCCGGCTGCAGCAGTGGATCCTGAAGTGGCCACAGTGGATCCCATTGCCACCGCCTTCAACGAGCCTTGGTATAAAGGAGAGGCGCCGGCTGCTCTGCCTGAGCAGGCAGAAGTACTGCCGGAGGAGCCGGTGCCAGTCAACAATGTCCTGCTGACGTCGGAGGAGACGCAGGCCCTCAGCAGGCAGAACATGCCGCTGCCCGATCCTGCAGCTGCAGAGCAGGCACAGTCGCAGAATGCCGGCGGGGAGCTGAGACTGCCGGACAGCAACAGCACTGCCGCCGGAGGCAATTTGAGCTTTTTGGAAGGCAACTGGAAGGCCGTGTCCGGCATGATGGATACTTCCACCGGCAAACCGCTTAACCTCAGCTACAACTACAAACAGGGCAGCGGGGAGCTGGTGGTGGAAAGACAGGACAAGAGCAAATGCACAGTCAGGGCCAATCCCAGCTATTCAGGCGGCACCCTGACCATTGAAGCTGCCGGGCGGGCGGTATGTCCGGACAACAGCTCCTACACTCTGCCGCGCATTATCTGTCAGCCCTCGGCAGACGGTAAGGCGGACTGTCAGGCTTACTATAGTGCAGACAATCATTTCCCTATTAAAATACAGGGAAATTAGGCCGGAACAAAAAGGTGAACTATATGAGTATGAGTAAATCTCTGGCTGCAGTTTCAGCCGCTGCCCTGCTGGTACTGGCAGGATGTGAACTTCCCGGCTTCTCTTCAGGCACGGTCAATCCGGCCCTGGAAGGCGAGGAGGTGACTTTTTTCAATGAATCCGGTGCCGCCGGCTGTGCGGTGGGGGCTCTGGCCGGAGCGCTCATAGGCATAGCGGCCACGGACAGTAATCACCGGGTACAGGGTGCCATGATCGGTGCCGCCGCCGGCTGCGGCCTGGGACTGACCGGCAATTATCTGCTCAACAAAGCCCGGGCCTCCTACAAAAATGAGGAAGATCAGCTCGATTACATAGCCTCGGAAGTGGCGGCCGACAATGCCAAGCTCAAAAAGCTCAATTCCAATGTGCAGTGGGTGATAGATGAAGACAAGAAAAAACTGGCACAGCTGGAAAAAGATCTGACTGCCGGCAAGATCAGCGAGGACAATATGTACCGCCAAAAGGCAGATATGGATGCCAATTATCAGGTGATGCAGAAGAATTTAACTGAGATCAACACCCGTATTACCGCCTATCAGGAAGCACGCTCCGGCTTTGTGGACAGTGCCGGCGGCAGCGGCAGTATGACAGCAGGCGAAAGGCGCAAGCTGGCCGAGCTGGATCAGCAGATCGCTGCCTTAAAGCGCAGCAGGGCCGATCTGGAGGCTTATATAGATGAATATGCCGCCGTGCGCAATGCCGTAGGCGTGTCCGCCTGAGTGAGGAGAGATCATGAAAAATACAGCAACAGCCGCTTTGGTACTGGCCGGCGCCCTGAGCCTTACTGCCTGCACCACCACTCCCGAGGAGTGTGATCCCAGCGTCGATCCCGGCTTCTTCAATAAGATAGGCTGCACCTTTTCCGGCTCCTATGCCCAAAGGGTGGAGATGAAGCGGGAAAACCTGCAGGCGCTGCAGGAGGAAAATGCCCACTTAACCCGCCTGCAGCAGAGCCTGGCCGATGAAAAGACCCTGCTGGAAGGCAATATGGCGCAGCGGCAGGCACAGCTGAACACAGTCAGGGAGAATTTGGCCGGGCTGAAAAAAGATTTGGCAGCGCAGGGAGCCCTCAACCGCGAACTGCAGCAGGCCATAGCCCAGGCTGAAGCCCAGGCCGAGGCCATGCAGCGCTCGCCGGCCTCTCAGGCCATGCTGCAGAAACGCATGGAGCTGCAGGAGCTGCAAAGTCAGATCGATACGCTGACCAATATGGTCTACGGCAATTACTGACGGCAGACGGCAGGCTATAGTCCTGCCGCCTTAATACCGGGGATGGGGAGAGAAAGGGGGCGCTCAGCTTTGGGCAGCGGCGCGCTCGCGGATCCTCAGCTCGCCGAACATGGCCGCTCCTATGATGCCGGCCATATTCAAGGTCTCAGCCGGGATGACCTTGGTTTTGACGGTAAAGCATTCGGCGTACTTGTCAAACTTCTTGGAAGCGCCGCCGCCTAAGATGATCACATCAGGCTGCAGCAGGAATTCCACATAGGTCAGATATTCATTGAAGCGCTCGCCGAACTCCTTCCATTTGAGATCGAAAACTTCCCGGGCATGATCAGAGCAGTAGCGCTCGGCACTGTCGCCGTGGAACTTTAAGTGCCCCAGCTCGGTGTTGGCATAAAGTTTGCCGTTGAGGAAGAGGGCTGAGCCTATGCCCGTGCCTATGGTCAAAAACAGCACCTGAGCATCCTGCTGATAATTCCGTCCGGCCCCAAAGGCCATTTCCGCCAGACCGGCCACATCGGCATCATTGGCTACATAAACTTCAGTTTTGAGGGTTTTGGCAAACAGCTCTTCTACTTTGGTGTTGATCCAGGATTTGTCTATATTGGCTGCAGTGTAGACCACACCGCGGATGACCCGGGCCGGAAAGCCGCAGGCCACCGGACCTTTCCAGCCTATTTCCTTGACCAGCTTCTTTAAGGTATTGGCCACGGCTTCAGGAGTGGCCGGCTGCGGGGTCTTGAGGCGCAGTCTCTCAGTTTTCAATTCACCGGTTGCAGTATCCACTACGGCACCCTTGATGCCGCTGCCGCCTATATCAACACCTAAAATTTCCATGAAACACCAATCCTTTTGCTTGGCACTGCTGCCAGAGCAGCAGAATATTAACGGGGGCTTAGAATGCCCCTCATCTTAGCAAAGCCCGGTATAAAGAACAGCCAAAAGGCCGGCAAATTTTCATTTTTGAAACCAGGCTCAATTTTTGGGCAGAGCCTCTCCGGCCGGGCTGCAGGCCCCGCCTCTTTTTCTGCGCGGCTTGGCAAGTTGCAGCGGCTTTACTTGTATTGCTGCAGGCAAAGTGACAAGATCGCAATGCTACATATCTTAGGAGCTGTTATGTCTTATCAATTGCAATCTGCCTTGCTGCCGCTCTACAGCAGTGCACAGATAAAGGCTTTAGAGCGCGACTATGCTGCGGCTCACGGCGGCAGCTGCTCGGAATTGATGGAACTTGCCGGCAAGGCCACCGTGGATGAACTGGTGCTGCGTATGCCGCTGCGCGGCACCATCTGGGTTTTTGCCGGCCGGGGCAACAATGGCGGTGACGGTTATGTAGCTGCCCGGGTGCTGCAGGGCATGGGCTATACGGTGCGCCTGTTTGCCATAGGATCGGTTCATCAGGGCACGGAAGCCGAAGCTGCAGCCGCGGCCTTTGCCGCCGCCGGCGGAGAGGCGGAATTTGTGCTGCCGGAGCCGGATGAAGTGGAGGCCTGCCCGCCTGACTGCGTCATAGACGCCCTGCTGGGCACCGGTTTGAGCAGTGCCCCGCGCGAGCCTGCCGCCTCCTGGATCAATTACATCAATGGTCTGCCCGGCTTTAAGCTCTCCATAGACGTGCCCTCAGGTCTCAATGCCGACACCGGCGAGGCCCCGGGAGCCTGCATCAAAGCCGATCGTACTGTGTGCATGCTGGCCTTAAAGCCCGGCCTCTTTACCGATGAGGGTCCGGACTGCGCCGGAGAGGTGGTCTCAGCCGGACTGGGTATAGACGCTGCCGCCTGTTACGAGCGATATCTCCCCTACAAAGGCGAGGGCACGCTGCCCTGCTTCCTGTGCCATTACGAAGACATTATGCCTGCTCTGCCGGTGCGCCATCCCGCCTGCCACAAAGGCGAAAACGGCCGGGTGCTGATTGCAGGCGGCGCTCGGGGTTATGCCGGAGCGGCCATGATAGCTGCCATGTCGGCCCTGCGCAGCGGCGCCGGACTGATTAAGGCCGCCCTCTCCTCCTGCAATATCACTGCCTTGAATGCGCGCTGCCCTGAGATCATGAGCGCCGATCTGGACGATGAAGAAGATTTTGCCCGGGCCCTGCAGTGGGCTGATGTGGTGGCGGCAGGACCGGGACTGGGACAGAGCAGTATGGCTCTGGCCCGGGTGCAGGCGGCCCTGGCCCTGGACAAGCCGGTGATCCTCGATGCCGATGCCCTGAATTTGATTGCCGCCCACGATCTGCAGACCAAAACTGAGGCCGAGCGGGTGATGACCCCGCATCCGGGGGAAGCGGCCCGTCTGCTGCAGCAGAGCGTCAGGGAAGTCAATGCCGACCGCATGCAAAGCGCCAAAAAGCTGCAGCAGCGCTACGGCGGAGTGGTGCTGCTTAAGGGAGCCGGCACGGTGATCTGTGACGGCAGCATGGTGGTCATCATAGATGAGGGCTCGGCCTCCATGGCCTCAGGCGGCATGGGCGATGCCCTGACCGGCGTGATCGCCGCCCTGCGGGCGCAGGGTCTGCCGCTGATGCAGGCTGTGGTCTGTGCTGCTGCCGTACACGGCAGAGCCGGCAACAAAGCCGCCCGCGACGGCCTGATCGGCACGGCGGCCACCGATCTGCTGCCCTGCATCCGCCGCCTGATCAACGGTTACAGCCTGCTGCAGGAAAACTGACGGCCGCTGTGTTAGAATTCCCTGAAAAAAGAGTGTGAGGTCATGAGTTTATCCCCGCTGCGTATGCAGCTTTTCGGCCCTGAGCAGACGGAGGCTTTGGGGCAGGCGGCAGCCGGGCTGTGCCGACAGGCCGCCCAGGCACTGCCCGAGGCTTTGGTGGTGTTTCTGCAGGGCGATTTGGGAGCCGGCAAAACTGCCTTTTCCCGGGCCCTGATCACCTCCCTGGGCTATGAGGGAGTAGTCAGATCTCCCACCTATACCCTGGTGGAGCCCTATGACCTGCCGGACGGCCTGAAAATCTGTCACTTTGATTTGTATCGTCTGGCCGATCCCTTGGAGCTGGAATTTCTGGGGGTGCGCGATTACTTTGCGGCCCATCCGGCCTGCTGTTTGATCGAGTGGCCGGACAAGGGAGCAGGTCTGCTGCCGCAGCCGCATATTACGGTTGAGATCACCGGCAGCGGAGAGAGCAGGGAGTTTGCCCTGCACTTTGCCCGGGAGGAGCTGCAGCAGGAATTTGCCCGGGCCCTGAGCGATTTTTTGTAATGCCCCGACCATCCGGACTATATCAGGCCTGACGGCCTGATGGTGAGGAGTGAGTGATTAAGTTAAAGTCTGCCCTGAATTTCTGTCTTTATCTGTGTTTTGCCTGGGCGCTGTGCCTCATGTCGTCTGCCGCGCAGGCCGCCTCCATCAGCAGCATCCGCGCTTTTGCCAATCAGGACAAAACCCGGGTGGTGCTCGATCTGGACTTCAATCCCGTCTATTCCACCGCCCTCAATGATCAGGGCCGCACCTTTGTGGTCCGGGTGAAGAATGTAGACAATTACCGTACCGCCCCGGATAAAATCAGCCTGCAGCAGGGCAGTGCCGTGACCGGACTGAGCAAAGCCCTGGACAGCAGAGATGTACGCTATATTTTCAGCCTGCAGGGCTCGGGCCGGCCCAATGTTTTTGTCTTAAAGCCGCAGGACGGCCACAATTACCGCCTGGTCATGGATTTTCCGCATACAGGCACCACGGTCAAAAACAGCGGCACTCTGCAGGTCCTCTCCCAGAGCGCGGCTGAAGCCCGCCGCGGCACCGGCCGCGGTTCAGGCGGCATGCCGCCTACGCATGTGATCACCGTACAGGATGCCGATAATGCCGAACAGGCCCTGCTCAATTCCTTAAGTCAGGTAGGCTCAGACGGCATCCGCACCATGACCCCGCAGCAGGTGCAGGCCTATGAGCAGAAGATAAAGGAATTGAGAGCACAGCAGCAGAAGCAGGCTGCCGCCGCTGCTGCCGCACAGAAAAAGCAGGATAAAACTGCAGCTGCAGCCGGCAGCAAGAGCCAGACGCAGAAAGCTGCGGCCAAAGTGGAGGAGGAAGTGCCTGACACTCCGGCCCCTCCCGTGCCGCTGGAAATCA
Organism: uncultured Enterobacterales bacterium; assembly: GCA_964424565.1. Taxonomy (GTDB): domain Bacteria; phylum Pseudomonadota; class Gammaproteobacteria; order Enterobacterales; family Succinivibrionaceae; genus Avisuccinivibrio. The sequence goes on along the minus strand of CAYRIZ010000005.1, from coordinate 21,128 downwards.
AGGCCGTGCCCGATCCCTTTATTATTGCCGTTGATGCCGGCCACGGCGGCAAAGATCCCGGGGCCACCGGCAAACGCGGAGTACGCGAAAAGAATGTCACCCTGGCCATAGCCCGGGCGCTGGCCAATTACATCAATTCCAACAAGCAGTTCCGCGCCGTGCTGATCCGCAGCTCTGATGTCTTTGTGGATTTGGATCGCCGCTCGGAAATTGCCAGACAAAAGAAAGCCGATCTCTTAATTTCCATTCATGCCGATTCCGTGGCCTCCGGCAGCAGCACTGCCCGCGGCGCCTCGGTGTGGGTGCTGTCCAACAACCGCGCCGAGCGCGAAAACAAAAAGATCCTGGACGGTGGCGGCAGCTCTCCGGGCCGGCTGCTCGGCGGTGCCGGCGACGTGATCTCGCAAAACGATCAGAACCCTTATCTGGCGGCTACCATCTTGGATATGTCCTCGGACAATGCCCGCTCGGACGGCTATCTGCTGGGGCAGGAAATTCTGGCCAAATTGGGCGGCTTTACCAGGCTGCACAACAAAAAGCCCATACATGCCTCGCTGGCCGTGCTCAAATCGCCTGATATTCCCTCGCTGCTGATTGAAACAGGCTTTTTGTCCAATCAGTATGAGGAAATTCAGTTAAATCAGCCCAATTACCAAAAGCAGATCGCCTACAGCATCTATCAGGGCATTACCTCTTACTATGAAAAGTATCCCAAGCAGCGCTTCCGCTCCCGTCAGGAATCAGCCCTGCGCGTGCTCAATCATGAAAAGGTGCATATAGTCAAAAAGGGTGAATATCTGGCCAGGATTGCCAGGGACTATCATGTGACCATAGCTGCCCTCAAAAAACGCAATTCGCTGAGCTCCGATACCCTGAAAATAGGCCAGGAGCTCATCATTCCCTGAAATCCGAGGCTTGTTTGATGCCCATTCACAAATTATCCCTGCAGCTGGCCAATCAGATTGCCGCCGGCGAGGTGGTGGAACGTCCCGCCTCGGTGGTCAAGGAACTGGTGGAAAATTCCATAGATGCCGGAGCTGACCGGATCACCCTGGAGCTGACCGCCGCCGGGCGGGTAGGCATATTGGTGCGTGACAATGGCTCAGGCATTCCGCGCGCTGAGCTGGAGCTGGCCCTGGAGCCTCATGCCACCTCCAAAATTGCCACATTGGAAGATCTGGAAGCCGTGCAGACCATGGGCTTTCGCGGTGAAGCCTTAGCCTCCATAGCCGCCGTCTCCAAACTTACCCTGACCTCCAGACCTGCCGATCAGGACAAGGCCTATATGGTGCATACAGAAGGCCCGGAGATGACCCCGGTGGTGGAGCCGGCGGCTCATCCTGCCGGCACTTCAGTGGAGGTGCGCGAGCTGTTCTTCAATACCCCGGCCCGCCGGCGCTTTTTGCGCTCGGACAAGGCTGAACTGGCCCGCATAAAGGACATCATGCTGCGTCTGGCCATGTCCCATCCGCAAATCTCCTTTGAAATGCTGCATGAAGGCCGCCGGCTGCTGTCCGCCCCGGCGGTGCCGGCAGGGGACAGTGCCGCCGGGTTCAAACGCCTCTCCCGGCTGGCCGGTACGGAATTTGCCCGGGAGGGCCTGCCGCTGGAGGTCAAAAGCGGCAGCTTTGAGGTCAGCGGCCTGATCCTGCCGCCGGCACAGCAGGCCGCGGCGGTCCCGGAGAGCATTTATCTTTATTTGAACAACCGTCCGGTGGCCGACAAAATGCTGATTCACGCCCTGCGCGAGGCCTACAGCGAAATAAGCGGCGGGCGCAGCAGCGTGCGGGCCGTGCTGTTTTTAAAATGCGACCCCCGGGAAGTGGACGTCAATGTGCATCCGCGCAAGGATGAGGTACGCTTTCATTCCTCCCGCATGGTGCATGACATCTTGGTCGACGCTGTAGTGCAGCGCATGGCTGCCGCAGGTGAGCTGTTCCCCCTGGAAGACAGCGACAGCGATCAGCCGCCGGGCGCGGGAGAGCAGGGGCAGCCTGCCGCCGTGCCGCCGGATGCGCAGCAGATTGCCGCCTTCAACAGCCGCTCCGCCGGCAGTGCCGGGACGCGGCCGCAAGCCGCCGCTGCGGCCGTGCAGGCGCTGTGGCAGACCGGAGGCAGCGGGGCTGCAGAGCCTGCCGCTGATCTGGCTGCTGCCGCCCAGGATTTTGTGCAGCAGACCGATCCGGCAGCCATAGCCGGGGCTTTGGGCGGTACGGCAGATCTGCTGCAGCGCAGCCTGCTGCCGGAAAATGCGCGGGCGGCGCTGGCGGTGCAGACGGTGGAAATTGCCGGCCCCGATTTTAATGCCGCGGTGCTGCTGGATCTGCCACTGCCGGAAATTGCCCTAATAAAGCTGGAGGGCCGGTATTTTCTGCTGCGCTGTGCCGCATTGCAGCAGCATCTGGCCGCAGGACAGGTGCTGCAGGAGGTGGCGGCAGGCTCCTTGAGAGCCATGCGCCTGACCCTGCCTTTTATCCTGCGCTGTGAGCCCGGGCTGGTGCGGGCGCTGAAAACCTGTCCGCAGGAGACGGCCCGCCTGGGCTTTGAATGCAAATTAAAGCGCGAAAGTGTAGAGGTCCTGCAGATCCCGGCGATCATGAAGGGAGCCGAGCTGGCCTCAGGCCTCGATCTGGTGCTGCATCTGCTGACCTCCGGGGCTGATGCTGTGTCTCAGGGCAATTGTCCCCGGCAGCTGGCCGCCGCCCTGTGCGCCCATCTGGGACGGCCGCGGGCTTTTGGGCGCAGCGAGGCTGCCGCCCTGTGCGCCAAAATTAAGGATGCCGCCGAGCTGCAGGGCCTGGACGGCTGCCTGGAAATACAGCTGGGGCAGTGGGCAGCACAATTGTGCCGTCTCTGATCCCGTAAACCCAAGAGGAAGGATAAAAGAATGCAGCCGCAGGCCTTAGTGATTCTGGGACCCACTGCCACCGGCAAGACCGCGCTGGCACTGGAGCTGGCACAGTATGTCCGCTGCGAGATCATCAGCATGGATTCGGCTCTGGTGTACCGCGGCATGGATGTGGGCACAGCCAAGCCCACGGCGCAGGAGCTGGCCGCCGTACCGCATCATTTGATAGATATATGCGATCCCGCGGACAGTTACAGTGCCGCCGCCTTTGCCCGGGACTGCCGCCGCCTGATTGCCGACATAGCCGCCCGCGGCGCGCTGCCGGTGATCTGCGGCGGCACCATGCTCTACTACAAGGCGCTGACCGAGGGACTGTCGGAGCTGCCGGAGACTGATCCGGCGATAAGGCTGCAGATCAGCGAGGAAGGTGAGCGCCTGGGCTGGCCGGCCATGCATGAGAAGCTGGCGGCTGTAGATCCTGTGCTTTATCAAACCTATGCCCCGCATGACAAACAGCGCATTTCCCGGGCTTTGGAAGTTTATGCCATGACCGGCCGGCCGCTGTCTTCCTTTTATGCCGCGCCCCGCGATCCCTGTCCTTATCCCCTGTATGAATATGTGCTGCTGCCGCCTGCCGATCGCACCGAGCTGCGGGAGCTGATCCGGCAGCGCTTTGAGCGCATGGCCGCCGGGGGGCTGCTGGAGGAAACCCGGGCCCTGATGGCCAGAGGCGATCTTAATCTCAATCTGCCCTCCATGCGCTGTGTGGGCTACCGGCAGGCCTGGGAGTATCTGGAAGGCAAAACTGATTTTAAGGAATTTATCGAGCGCGGCGTCATAGCCACGGCCAGGCTGGCCAAACATCAGATGACCTGGCTGCGCGGGGCCCTCAAATCAGGCGGCAGAACCAGCCTGATCCCGCACGACAGCCGCAACTGCGCGCTGATTTTGGCCCGACTGCAGGCAGATTTGGGCGCAGAGCTGCCTTGGATCCAGGCCTTTCCCGGGGAGAAATAAAGTGCGCAATGGGTCACGTTTTTGGGGTAATGGCACAGTAAATCACAGTTTTTTTGCTGTGGTTCATGCGCCGCAATGGATTAACTTTTTTATAATTGACTACATGCGGCAGTCAGCACAGTGCCGGAATTGATTTCCGCCTGTTTCCTGGAGCAAGATGCAGGTCTTTCCGGCTGAATTTTCAGCGTACTGCTGCGGGCGCTGTCAGGAGGGCAGGACTTCGGCTGATATGCTATAATATAATCTTAACTCAGAGCATATAGTGTTTGTATTCAGCTGAACTGAAGGTATAAAAATCAGACGGCCTGCAGGCACGAAAGTTTTGCACAGTACTCCTGATCATATATACAGCGCCGGTCTGCAGGTTGGGATGCCCGTAAAAATTAGAATAACTTAAGGGAATAAAGCTATGGCAAAAGTACAGTCACTGCAGGATCCTTTTCTCAATGCCCTGCGCAGGGAAAAAGTAGTAGTTTACATCTATCTGGTTAACGGCATTAAGCTGCAGGGACAAATAGAGTCCTTTGATCAGTTTGTGGTGCTGCTGAAAAATCAGGTAAGCCAGATGGTCTATAAGCATGCCATCTCCACTATAGTGCCCTCACGCGCAATTTCCATTGCCCAGGCACAGTCCGAGCCGGAAACGGCTGAAGCCAAATAATTTCACTGCTGCAGCTTCAAGCTGCGCTCTCCTTCTGATTTGGCCGCAACATCGTCAACCCTGCGCGGCAGCAGCGCCCTCCGGACTGCGGCCCGGCAGGGACGCGGCAGATTGAATATCCCGTTTTTTCATTTTCACATCACCCTGCACACAAAATGGCTGAACAAGAGTTTGAGCCTCTGGGCACTGCGCTGCTGATGCACGTGGAACTGCCGCGTGAGGAAAATAAAGAAGATCTAGATGAACTGCGCCGGCTGGCCGAAGCTGCCGGAGCCACGGTGGCCGATGCCCTGATCTGCAAGCGCGAAGCTCCAGATCCGCGTACTTTTGCCGGCGCCGGCAAGGTGGAAGAACTCAAAACCGCCGTGGAACTGCACTCCGCCGCCGTAGTGATCTTCAATGCCAGGCTGAGCCCGGGACAGGAGCGCAACCTGGAGAAAATACTGGGCGTGCGGGTCATGGACCGCGTGGCGCTGATTTTGGAGATTTTCGCCCGCCGGGCCCGTACCTATGAAGGCCGCCTGCAGGTGGAGCTGGCCCGCCTGGGCTATGAGCAGGCCAGGCTGGTGCGCGGCTGGACGCATTTGGAGCGTCAGAAGGGCGGCTTTGGTCTGCGCGGCGGCCCTGGTGAAACGCAGATCGAGCTGGACCGCCGTGCCATACGCGAGCGCATAGCCCAGATTAAGGATGATTTGGCCGTGGTGGCCGCCCGCCGGGCCAGAAACCGCGACAAGCGCCGCCGCAATGCCGTGCCTGTGGTCTCGCTGGTGGGCTACACCAATGCCGGCAAATCCAGCCTGTTCAACTATTTGACCCATGCCGATATCTTTGCTGCCGATTTGCTGTTTGCCACCCTCGATCCCACTTTGCGCAGCATAGAGCTGCCGGTGGTGGGCCGGGTGGTGCTGGCCGATACTGTAGGCTTTATCCGGCATCTGCCCCATGATCTCATAGCCGCCTTCCGGGCCACTCTGGAGGAAAGTGCCCAGGCCGATCTGCAGCTGCATGTAGTGGATGCAGCCGATCCGCGCCGCGAGGACAATATACGCGCCGTGGACGCGGTGCTGCAGCAGATCGGAGCCTTTGAGGTGCCGCGCCTGCTGGTATACAACAAAGCCGATTTGGTACCGGACATGCAGCCGGGTATTGTGCGCGGGGATGACGGCCGGCCGGTGCGGGTAAATATCAGTGCCGCCAGCGGGCTGGGCATAGAAGATTTGCTCACGGCGGTAAGTGAGCTTTTGGCTCTGGATTTGTGTGATTTTACTGTTAAGATATTACCCACAGACGGCAGACTGCGGGCCATGCTGTATGCCAGCCGGGCGGTAGCTGCAGAAGAATATGATGAGCAGGGAGCGCAAATTCTCACCATCAGGATCCGCAGCCTGGATGCAGCCAGAATAGACAAAGCCTGCGGCGGAGCGCTGGCGCGGTGCTGTCAGGACAGGCCTGTGCCCTGGCAGGAGCCTGAGGAGCCGGCGGAGATTAATCTCTCCGCTTTTGCCCCTGAGGTTTTCGGAGCTCAATAACAGCGCCGTCATCAGTCAGCGGCGGCCTCTGCCCGCGGAGATCTGTAGTTTTTGCCGTGTATTGATTTTTAATCTTTTCTCTCAGCGGAGATTTTTATTTAAGAGGAGATCGCGTTTTCACCCCGGTCTGTGCCTGAGGGTTTTGCCGCGTATATAAGTACGATGATGGACGACAATAAAAATTTCATGGCCTGGAACAGTCCCGGCCAGGGTGGAAACAGCAGCGGGCCGGAACCGGAGCGCGATCGTGACCCCTGGGGCCGCACCTCAGGCAGCAACAGAGGCAGCAGCAGCAACAGCAGCGGGCTGCAGGGTTTATTCAGCCGGCTGTTCCGGGGCCTGGGCGGCTCCGGCAGTTCAGGCAGCGGCGGCTCATCAGGCTCAGGCTCCGGCCACAGCATGATCGGCCGTGGTATAGGCCTGATGGGCGTGGCCACAGCCGCAGTGGTGCTGGGTATATACATATTCAGCGGCTTTTATACCGTGCGTGAAGCCGAGCGCGGCGTGGTGCTGCGTTTCGGCAAGGTCTACGATGTGGTAGAGCCTGGTCTGCGCTGGAAATTTACCGGCATAGATGAAGTGACCACGGTGGACATAGAGCAGGTGCGGGCCATACAGTCCTCAGGCACCATGCTGACTGAAGATGAAAATGTGGTCATAGTGGAAATGGACGTGCAGTACCGCATTTCCGATCCGGTGCGCTATTTGTATTCAGTGGTGGATCCGGACAATTCCCTGACCGAGGCCACCGATTCGGCCCTGCGCTATGTAGTAGGCCATACCCTGATGGATGACATCCTGACCTCCGGCCGTGAAATGGTGCGTCAGAATACCCGCGATCTGCTGATTTCCATTATTGAGCCCTACAACATGGGTCTTACTGTGGTGGATGTGAACTTTTTGCCGGCCAGGGCTCCTGATCAGGTCAAGGAAGCCTTTGACGATGCCATTGCCGCTCAGGAAGACGAGCAGCGCTACAAGCGCGAGGCCGAAGCCTATGCCAATGAAGTGCTGCCCCGGGCTGAAGGTCAGGTGCAGCGTATTCTGCAGGAGGCTGAAGCCTACCGCTCCCGCGTGGTGCTGACCGCCCAGGGTGAGGTTTCCCGCTTTGAGCAGGTACTGCCTGAGTACCTCGCCGCTCCGGAAGTGACCCGCAAGCGCATGTATCTGGAGACCATGCAGGAAGTGCTGGCCAATTCCCGCAAGGTCATAGTGGACACTACAGGCAATCAGAACCCGCTGCTGTATATGCCGCTGCCTACCGAGGCCGTCAAAGCCGCCGGAACGCAGCCTGCCGCAGCTCCGGAAACTGCCTCAGCTCCGGCGGAATCTGCCTCAGGCTCCACCGGCAGTACTTCCTCCACCACTGAGCAGACCAGACAGGCCGTGCCGCTGAACCGCCGCAGCAGCACTACGTCCAGGGAAAGCACCTACGGGAGCAGAGGATAAGCATCATGAGCAAAAATAAATTCAATCTTGTGCTGGCTGCCGCGCTGGTGCTGGTCTTTGTGGCCTTAAATTCACTCTTTGTGATCCGCGAAGGCAATGTAGGCATAGTCACCCGTTTCGGCAGGGTGGTCAGAACCTCCGACGCTGAGCTGAGCGTATCGCAGCCTGGTCTGCATCTGAAGATCCCCTTCATCGATCAGGTGCGCGTGCTGGATGCCAGAATCCAAACTCTCGACTCCCAGGCCGACCGCTTTGTGACTTCAGAGAAAAAGGATTTGATCATAGACAGCTACGTCAAGTGGCGCATTTTGGATCCTACTACTTACTTCCTCACCACTGCCGGCGGCAATAAGATGCAGGCAGAGGATCTGCTGCGCCGGCGTATTACCAACTCCCTGCGCAGTCAAATCGGCCGGCTGACCATACATGAGATCGTCTCCGGCAAGGAAGACGAACGCCTCAGCTCTCTGGACACTCAGGAAGCATCTGCCGACGGAGAGAATGCCATTATCCGCTCCAGCAAGCGCGATGAGGTGATGCAGAATGCCCTGCGCGACATAGGCCAGTCCGCCACCGAGCTGGGCATACAAATAGTGGATGTGCGCATCAAGCAGATCAATCTGCCGCCTGAGGTTTCCTCCTCCATCTATCAGCGTATGCGCGCCGAGCGTAATGCCGTGGCCAAGCTGCACCGCTCCCAGGGCAGTCAGGAAGCCGAGACCATAAGGGCCCAGGCTGACCGCGATGTGGCCATTAAGATAGCCGAAGCCCAGCGTCAGGGCCGTATCCTGATGGGTCAGGGCGATGCCGAAGCCACCCGCATCTATGCCGAAACCTACAACCGCAATCCGGAGCTGTTCAACTTCATCCGCTCCATGACTGCCTACCGCGAGGCCATGCGCTCGGGCAATGATGTGCTGGTGCTGGAGCCGGACAGCGAATTTTTCCGTTACTTCAACGATCCGCTCGGGGAGAAATAAAAAAACTCTCAGCGGTGTTAAATCTGATAAGATCCCCCACTGTGGGGGATTTTTTATGCCTCCATGATGAGGAAAGGGCGTCAAGCCTGCAGTCTGCCTTAGGAATGAACAAATGCCAAATAATGTAATTGTGCTCGGTACCCAGTGGGGTGATGAGGGAAAGGGAAAAATTGCTGATCTGCTTACCGGTCAGGCCGGTATAGTCGTCCGCAGCCAGGGCGGCAACAATGCCGGTCATACTCTGGTTGTGGGTGATAAGAAAATTGTGGTACGGCTGGTTCCCTCCGGAATTCTGCATTCAACCTGCCGCTGCCTCATCGGCTCAGGCGTGGTGGTCAATCCCACAGCTTTATTTGGTGAAATTGAAGAATTAAAGGCCGCCGGAGTAAGCGATGCCGAAGAGCGCATCAAGGTTTCCGCCGGCTGTGCCCTGCTGCTGCCCATACATCCGGCCATTGACCGCGGTGCTGAGAAGAAGCGCGGCAAAAATGCCATAGGCACCACCGGCCGCGGCATAGGTCCCTGCTATGAGGACAAGATAGCCCGCCGCGGTGTGCGCATAGGCGATCTGCGCCGTCCGGAGATCCTGCGCGAAAAACTCGCCGCCCTGATGGATTACCGCAACTTCCTGCTCAAGAATTACTATGATGAGCCTGAGATCAGCTTTGAGGCTGTTTACTCCGAGCTGATGGAGCTGGCTCCCCGGCTGACGGCCATGATCACCGATGTCTCAGCCGAGCTCGAGCAGGCCCGCCGCGACGGCGTCAAGGTGCTGTATGAAGGCGCCCAGGGTACCTTCCTGGATATAGACTACGGTACCTATCCTTTTGTTACCTCCTCCAATACCGTAGCCGGCGGCTGCTGCACCGGTTCAGGTGCCGGTCCGCTGCACATGGATTATGTGCTGGGCATAGGCAAGGCCTACACCACCCGTGTGGGCGGCGGTCCTTTCCCTACCGAACTCAATGACGATGTAGGTGAAGGCATCCGCAGGCGCGGCTCTGAATTTGGTGCCGTGACCGGCAGACCGCGCCGTACCGGCTGGTATGATGCCGTGGCCATGCGCCGCGCCGTGGCCATTAATTCCTTAAGCGGCCTGGCCCTGATGAAGCTGGATGTGCTCGACGGCATGGATGAGGTCAAGATCTGCACTGCCTACAAGATGCAGGACGGCACCATTACCAATCTGCCGCCGCTGGCCTCCTACGATTATGAGGACGTCACTCCTGTTTATGAAACCATGCCCGGCTGGAAGGAAAGCACCTACGGTGTGACCGAGTTTGACAAGCTGCCGCAGAATGCCCAGAACTATGTCAGGCGCCTCGAGGAGCTCTCCGGTGTCAAGGTGGCCATTCTCTCCACCGGTCCGGAGCGCAATCAGACCATTTACCTCGAAGATCCTTTCGCCTGATTAAGGCTGTTCCGGCCGCAGGCGCCTGACGATTTGGTCAGGGCAGCCGTCCGGGCCGGAAATAGTGAATAGGGATGAAAAAGCCGGGTCAGCCCGGCTTTTTCCGTCACTGCGGCTTAATCACTGCGTCTTAATTTCTCTGTTTGTTGACGTCAGGATAATCCACAAACTCATCCTGGGCCGCCACGTATTTGTCAAAGGCCGGCTGCGCCAGCTCGCGATCGCGCTGCTCTATGCGCAGCACTGCAGGATCGTTCAGGCCATCATTGATAAATTTGTAGATGAAATCATCGCCGCCAAAGCCTGCTGCCGCCGAATCCTCCACCGTGCTGCCGTAGTAGACTACTTTGATGTTCGACCAGATAATGGCGCTCAGGCACATGGGACAGGGGTAGGCCGAGGAGTAGATCTCACAGCCGGAAAGATCGGGGGTCTGCAGCCGGCGGGCGGCATCGCGGATGGCGGTGATCTCAGCATGGGCGGTGGGATCGATCAGCAGATGCTTGCTGTCATGACCGCGGCCGACAATCTGTCCGTCTTTGACTATGACCGCCCCGAAGGGAGCCCCGTCATGGGAGGTCAGAATGCTTTCCGCTTCCTGGCCGGCTGCGGCCATAAAATCCGGATTATAGGCAGCCGCCGCTTCAGCCGCGGTGAAAATCAGCGGCAGGGCAGCGCAGAGGGGGAGTAATCTGCTGACGGTAGAGCGCATAAATTTTTCCTTATTTGGCTTAAGACACCGTCAGTATAGCCCGCAGGAAATTTGTACAATAAATTTTCACAAAATAAGAGCAGCGCTGCCCGGGCTGAGGCAGTGTTTTCCCGCCGTTGGTGCAGCAGATCTCTTTAGTGCCGGCGCTGCACTGCCAAATCGGCCAGCTGATACAGGGCCTCCCTGTATTTGTTGTCCGGCAGGGGAGCTAAGGCGGCTTTGGCCTCAGCCGCTCCGGCCAGGGCGGCCTGATGGGCTTCCTGCAGGGCGCCGCACTGCTCTATGGCGGCTTTGACCGCGGCAAAATCGCCGGCAGTTACCGCCTCCTGCAGGGCCTGCTTTTCTGCGCCTGTGGTGTGCTGCAGCGCCAGGATCACCGGCAGGGTGATGCGTCCGTCCATTAAATCTATGCCTGCCTTTTTGCCCAGCTCGGCACTGTCGGCGGCATAATCGAGGTTGTCATCTATGATTTGAAAGGCCGATCCCAGAGCCCGGCCGTAGGCTTTGAGGGCTTCTATGAGCGGCGGGGCTTCTTTTTTCACCAAAGCTGTGGCACAGGCTGACAATTCAAACAAAGCGCCGGTCTTGGCATAAATGGTGTAGAAATAATCCTCCTGCGTGAGCTCCAGGCAGGACTGCTTTTCCATCTGCATCAGCTCGCCGTTGACCAGGGTGGCTATGGTGTTGGAAACCGCGCCCATGGCCTCAATGCTGCCTACATCGCGCAGCAGATTGAAGCAGCGGGTAAAGAGGTAATCGCCGGCCAGGACGGCGGCATGATTGCCCGAGGTGTCATTGATGGTTCTGACCCCGCGGCGCAGGGAGGAGTTGTCAATCACATCATCGTGGATCAGGGTGGCGGTATGCAGCAGTTCTATGGAGGCGGCAATGCGCAGCATATTGTCCCGGTCTTCCTGCTCATTCCAGGAAGGTAGCACCAGGGAGCACAGCACGGCCATGGTCGGGCGGATTCTCTTGCCGCCGGCATCGACCATAGTAAGACACAGGCTGTTGACCTGCGCCTCCAGGGCACTTCCGGTCAGGGTTTGGTGCAGTATGTCTTCAACTGCAGCCAGCTCGTTTCCAATCAGCGGGGCAAAAGGATGCATGATTTCTCCCAAATCTGCGCCGGACCATGCAGCGGTGCGGACTGTAGTACACAGATAAAATTTGCTTCTCAAATATTGTGCAATTTTAACACCTAACGCCGGCGGCTGCTTAACCGGCCTGTCTGCGCTGCAGCCCGGCCAGAGTTTCCTGCAGTATTTTTTCCACATCCTCAAGATCGGCCCGCAGGCTGTGCACCTCTTCTATATAGTGCTCAATATTGCCGATCAGCTCAGGGACGCCCTGAGCCTGCTTCTGTCTGGCATACAGAATGCGGCAGATGCAGGCCAGAGGCATGTTGAGGCGCCGGCAGCGGTGGATAAAACGCAGGCGCTCCAGGGTACTTTCATCGAACAGCCGCTGATTTTTCAGCGTTCTGACGGCAGGGCTGATCACGCCCTTGTGCTCATAAAAGCGTATGGCCGGCACGGATATGCCGCAGGCGGCGGAAAGCTCACCTATTTTGTAGCGTTTACCCATAAAATCTCCTCGGCAGCTCTTGCCCCTCAAGTAACTTGAGTTTTTATCATGACCCTCAGGTGAACTCAAGATGAGATCTGCCAGCTGGCTGATCGGGGAGATTGATATGTTTTTTCAGCAAATTCGTTCCGCTACGGCTGTAGTAACTTTTGGGGCAGGCGTTTTTTGATTGACCCCATGTTGGCAGGGCAGTATGAGGCCGCTCCGGCAGTTGAGGATACAGTGCAGGCCGGTCCTGGCACTCCTACCACGCCGCTGCCGGCTGAGGATTTGTGTGCGGTGGATGCGGTCATTGCCATTCATCTGCATTTTGATCACTTTGATGCTGCAGCCGCCAGACTGCTGCCCCGGGAGCTTGCGCAGTCCGAGGAGGAAAAACAGCAGCTGCAGGACCTGGGCTTCACTCAGGTGCAGGCCATAAGCCCTGAGGGAACTGATTTTGCCGGAGTGGGCTGTACCGTACGCCCTGCGATCACGGCAGCAGCGATTTGTGTGTCATGCAGATGTACCGCAGATATGGCTTCTCGGAAAAAGCCAGCGGCGTGGTGTTTGAGTCTGACTCTGAACCCTGCCGCTTCTATCTGGCCGGCGACACCGTGTACTTCCCCGGCGTGGTGGAAACCATACAGCGCTTCACCCCGGGAGTGATTGCCGTCAACTGTGCCGGCGCCCAGGCACCGCTGGGTCACCTCATCATCATGAATCATTACGATGTGGCGGCGCTGATGCACGATTTTCCTGATGCCGACATCATTGCCACTCACCTCGACGGGGTCAGTCATGCCACGGTAAGCTCAGATCTGCTGCGCGGGTTTAAGGCTGCCAAGGGACTGGAGCGGCTGTGGATTCCCGCTCCGCTGCAGACGCTGCATTTTGAGCGGCAGCCGTGGCCGTGGGGGTTAACCACAAGGACACCGGGGCCGGAAGGCAGTCTTTTTGTATGCTTTACAAAGCCGGGCCACAGCTGTACAATGCGCGGCGGTTGCAAATTGGGAAAGGCAGAAGCCGGCCTGCAGAACCCTCATCTTTCTGCATCAGGCCTTTTTGCCGCGGCGGGTTTATCAGCCTGGTTGACAAAAATTACACTTCAGGCTGCTGGTGATCTATTGATATCCTCATTTATCTTGGTTATAATACCGCCTCGCTATGGCCCGAGCAGGGCAGTAATTTGCATTGTTTTAGAAGACAGAGCGGGAGCACAAACTCCTGCATTTTATTTCTGGAGTTTGAGCCATGTACGCAGTTATTTTTAGCGGCGGCAAACAGCAAAAGGTTTCCGAAGGAGACATCGTCAGCGTAGAGCTCCTCAACGCCGATGCTGACAGCGTTGTAGAACTGGACAAAGTCCTGTTGATTTCTGACGGCACCAACATCAAGGTTGGTACTCCGTTCATCGAAGGTGCTAAGGTCACCGCCACAGTCCTGGGTACTCATGGTGGTGAGAAGGTGAAGATCGTTAAGTTCCGCCGCCGTAAGCACCATCAGAAGGTAACCGGCCACCGTCAGTGGTACACTGATTTAAAGATTACCGGTATTACCGAGTAAAGGAGAAGGTATAAATGGCACATAAGAAAGCTGGCGGTTCCGTTCGTAACGGCCGCGATTCTCAGGCTCAGCGCTTAGGTGTTAAGCGTTATGCCGGCGAAGTTGTCACTGCAGGCAGCATCATCGTGCGTCAGCGCGGCACTCACTTCCACCCTGGTGCCAATGTAGGCATCGGCCGTGACGATACCTTATTTGCCACCAAGAACGGTAAGGTCGAATTCGTCACCCGTGGTCCGAAGAACCGCAAGTACGTACAGATCGTTGAAACCCCGGCTGCCTAAGGTTCAGCTCGGCGTTTTCTGCGCTTTTTCGGCATCAAGGCCCCGCCCCGCGGGGCTTTTGACTATCTGCGCCGGTATGATCCGGCGGTATTTCCTGAAATTTCCCTTCTGCAGCCCCTGTTGAGAGGTCCCTCCCATGAAATTCGTAGATGAGGCAGTAATCAAGGTGGAAGCCGGCGACGGCGGCAATGGTGTGGTTTCCTTCCGCCGGGAAAAATACATTCCGCGCGGCGGCCCTGACGGCGGTGACGGCGGTGACGGCGGCAATGTGCTTTTTATAGCCGATACCAATCTCAATACCCTGGTGGACTACCGCTTTACCAAATTTTATAAGGCCGGACGCGGCGAAAACGGCTCCAGCGCCGACTGCACCGGGGCCCGTGGTGAGGACATCATCCTGAAGGTGCCGGTGGGCACCCGCATTACCGACATGGAAACCGGAGAAGTGCTGGGCGATTTGGATCAGGAAGGTCAGACCCTCATAGCCGCCCGCGGCGGCCGCCACGGTTTTGGCAATACACACTTCAAGAGCTCGGTCAACCGCGCTCCGCGCCAGAAGACCAATGGTACCCCCGGCGAGCGCCGGCAGCTGCGCCTGGAGCTGCTGCTGGTGGCTGATGTCGGTCTGGTGGGCCTGCCCAATGCCGGCAAATCCACCTTTATCCGCGCCGTCTCCGCCGCCCGCCCCAAGGTGGCCGATTATCCCTTTACCACCCTGGTGCCCAATCTCGGCGTGGTCAAATCAGGAGAAGGGGAGAGCTTTGTCATAGCCGATGTTCCCGGTCTGATCGAAGGCGCCTCCACCGGTGCCGGACTGGGGCACCGCTTCCTGCGCCATCTCGAGCGCTGCCGTGTGCTGCTGCATTTGATAGATGTGCTGCCGCCTGATGGCTCCGATCCGGTGCGCAATGCCCGGGTGATCGAAGAAGAGCTCAAACAGTATGCAGCCGAGCTTTATGCCAAGCCGCGCTTTGTGGCCCTCAACAAAAGCGATTTGATCAGCGATGAGGAAGCTCAGGAGCTGCTGGAGCGGGTGATTGCCGGTCTGGAAGTCAAACCTGAGCGTACCTTTATCATTTCCGCGCTGCAGCAGCGCTCGGTTAATGAGCTGGTGTTCGCCCTGCAGGAGCTGGTGGATAGGGTCAAGACAGCTGAAAAGGCACAGCAGGAACAGCCTGCCTTCTCCGATGAGAAATTTGTGTGGACTGAGCCCGAGGAGCGCCCGGCCGCAGCCCAGCAGGCTGAGGACGACGAGGATGAGGAAGGTCCTGAGTTTATCTATCAGCGGTAGGCTCTGCCGTCTGTAGTCGTGGAGAGAAAAAGATGAGCGCTGATGTACAGCTGATTGCCTGCATGTCCCAAAACCGGGTGATAGGCCTTGAGGGACAGATGCCCTGGCACTTTAAGACCGATCTGCAGCATTTCAAGCAGCTGACTTCCGGTCATACTGTAGTCATGGGCCGGAAGACCTTTCTCTCCATAGGCCGGCCGCTACCGCGGCGGCGCAATCTGGTGCTGTCCGCGCAGGATCTGCAGGTGCCGGGGGTGGAGATTGTGCATTCCTGGCAGGAAGCTCTGGCGGCCGCTGCGGGGGAAACTCTTTTTGTCATCGGCGGCGGGCAAGTGTATCGGCAGGCTCTGCCGCTGGCGCGGGTTATTCATCTGACGCGCATTGAGAAGGTGTTTGACGGCGATACCTTTTTCCCGGAATTTGAGCAGTTGCCCTTTGTGCTGCAGGACCGTATCCGGGATTTTGATGCAGAAAACGGCTTTTACTACAGCTTTGAGACCTGGGCCTTGACCTGCATATAGCCTGTGGATTTGACCTGAGAGAGCTTGTCCGTATCAAAGCACCAGCAGGTCAGTTTGTCTCCCCAGACACAGCCTGTATCTATGGCCTTGAAGTAGGGGCGGCGGCACAGCCCGTTTAAGGCCGCCCAGTGGCCGAATACCACGGTGTACTGCTTTTTCTT
This sequence comes from uncultured Enterobacterales bacterium, assembly GCA_964424565.1. GTDB lineage: Bacteria > Pseudomonadota > Gammaproteobacteria > Enterobacterales > Succinivibrionaceae > Avisuccinivibrio. Next base: position 5,135 of record CAYRIZ010000005.1, on the reverse strand, counting down.
GCTGCGCGAAACATTGCCCAGGGAGAACCAGGGATACAGTCCGTCCTTTTCCACCAGTTCCGGACTGATGGCCGTGTTCTTGAAGTCCAGCACTCCGGAGCGGTAGCACAGCCTCATGCGGGTGAAGGCCGTCAGGGCAAAGCGCCAGCGCGGCAGTCCGGCCAGCTCGGGGCTGTAGATATTGGGCTCATCGCTGTACATATTGGTCAGCAGCACGCGGCGGCGCACCGGATCGCGTATAACCTCAGTCAGTTCCCTGTCCATCTTTTTGGCCGTAGTCAGATCCCACAGCGGATAAATGCCGGCATGGGTCACCAGCAGCTGCTTTTTGGGATGCTGCAGCAGAAAGGGAGTGGAGATAAAGTAGTCCACAATCTCCGGCAGCAGGGATGATTTGAGCAGGGGCTCCAGATTGTCCCGGGGGCGGGCTATGGAAATGCCTTCGGCTACTGCCAGAAAATTGACATCGTGATTGCCCAGCACACTGTGGGCCCGGTTTTTAAGCTGCAGCACCGCCTGCATCGTTTCCAGCGGCAGCGGCCCGCGGCCGATCAAATCGCCGGTCAGATAGATTTCATCCTGGGCCGGATCAAATTTAATCTGCTCCAGCAGCTTCATGAATTCATTGTAGCAGCCGTGCAGATCGCCGATGCAGTAAGTAGCCATAGCGGGATCACTCTGAAAAAGTTGAAATAAGCCAGCCCCTCTTTGCTGACTGTCCCGGCTGTGCAGCCAGGGCCGGCTGAGGTCCTGCAGCCTGGGTGCAGTCTGCTAAAATGTTAAGCACTCCCAAGGGCTTTGTCAAAAGGTTCAGTATGTCGCGTATCTCCAGACTCTTCATCTCCCAGCGCCTGCTCCCGGCCGTCCCCATAGAGGAACTCATAGGGCGTTATGTCACCTTAAAGCGCAGCAGTTCCAATTTTGTGGCCTGCTGTCCCTTTCATCATGAAAAGACCCCCTCCTTTACGGTGACGCCCTCCAAGCAGATGTTCTACTGCTTTGGCTGCAAGGAGCACGGCAATGCCATAGACTTTTTAATGAAGTTTAAAAATGTGGGCTTTGTGGAGGCCGTGGAAGAGCTGGCAGAAAGCGCCGGACTGAGTATTGAATATGAAGACGGCAGCTCGCCGCGGCAGGATCACTTTCTGCAGTATTACGATCTTATGGACAGGGCTGCAGCCGCCTACAGCCGGGCTTTGGAGTCAGCACCGCAGGCGCTGGATTATTTTATGAAAAAACGCGGCCTGACCCGGGATACCCTGGTCAGATGCCGGCTGGGCTTTGCCCCGGACAGCTGGGATTTCATCAGAAAGATAGCCCGCAATGCCGAGGAGGAAAAAGCGCTGGAGACGGTGGGACTGCTGCTGAGCTCCAGAAACGGCGGCAACCGCTATGATTTTTTCCGCAACCGCGTGATCATTCCCATCATAGACCGGCGCGGGCGCATAGTGTCCTTTGGCGGCCGCTGTCTGGGTGATGAAAAGCCCAAATACCTCAATACAGCTGAAACTCCCATCTATCACAAGCGGCAGGAACTGTTCGGGCTGTATCAGTCTCTGCAGGACAACCGCAACCGTCCGCCGCGCCTGGTAGTGGTGGAGGGCTATATGGATGTGATTTCCCTGCAGCAGGCCGGGATCAATTATGCCGTGGCCTCCCTGGGTACCGCCACCACGGCAGAGCAGTTTAAGCTCATGTTCCGCTACAGCAAGCAGGTGGTGTGCTGTTATGACGGTGATCAGGCCGGCCGTATGGCCGCCTGGCATGCCCTGGAGACCGTAACGCCGGTGCTGGAAGCCGGGCAGGAGATCCGCTTTGCCTTCCTGCCGCCGGAGCATGATCCCGATTCCCTGGTGCGGGAGCAGGGAGCTTCAGGGATGATCAGGATACTGGATGCGGCCTTATCCTATCCTGAGTTTTTAATCAGCCACGTGCGCCAGAACTATGATCTCTCCGATCTCGGGCAGAGATCCTCATTTATCAATGAAACCCTGCATCAGGCCAGGCTGATCAGCTATCAGCCGCTGCAGGCCATGGTTCTCGAGCGGCTGTCGCAGCAGGTAAGTATTGAAACTGACCGGCTGTTTCGCATGCTCGATGATGTAAAGCTGAGCAGAAGGGAACTGCAGCTGGAAGCCCAGGTCAGTAAGCAGGCAGTACCGCCGGGGGAAAACGGCCGGCGCTTTGTCAATACTCCAATGCGCCGCCTGATCGCCTTTATGCTGCAGCAGCCCACCGTGACGGCTACAGTTTATGACAGCTTCAGGCTGGATACCCTGGCAGAGCTGCTGGCCGCTCTGAGGGTCAAAGGTGCAGATGAGGTTGCCTTTCTGCTGCAGTGCATCAAAAACAACAGGTCACTCACCCCCGGCCTGCTGATCGAAATTATCCGCGGCACGCCGCGGGAGAAATACTGCCGCCGGCTGATCGATGCCGAATTCATTCCCAAGCAGGCCGATGGCAGTGAGTTCTCCATGGAGGCACGGGCGGAACTGCTGGCCGGGTTTATTACTGAGGAAATCACTCAGGTCGTGGAACACTTTACTGAGCAGCTCAAATTCAGTCAGGGTGAACAGCTCGGCCGCACTGAAATGCAGATGATGACTGAACTCAACCGCCTGCTGCAGCAGGTTAAATAAGTTTTTCCCAGGGTTTACGCATCAAAACCCTCACAACATGAGGTCAAAGGCAAGGCCTGAAGATTGAAACCGTGAGCTTCAGTCCATAAAACCTTTTACTATCAGTAAAATTGTGACACTGCCTGGACAGCTGAAATTTATGCCTTGCAGTACCGACGGTGTTCTGTTTTAACCTGCCGGCATGTTTGCTGTGAGAGGAACACCGGAATAATGAAGTTAAATCAAGCTATGGGTCAATTGATGGACAAGGTATCAGTTTCGGACTCAAGAGTAGAAGGCCGCTGTACTTACCCGCTGCTTCCTGCTTTGTTTGCCATTGTCTTTGCCTGGTGTGCCGGAGCCAACTGTGCGACTAAGGCCGCTGACTACATCAGATTTAACCAGGAATCCTTAAAAAGGATTATTCCTGGTTTTGGTCCCTGTGGCAGCATGTCCAGCGACACAGTGCTGAGGCTGCTTAAGATGACCAAATTTTCTGAACTAAACCTGTTCCTCAGGGAGTTCGCTGAGCTTCTGTGCAGCCAGGATCCCAATGGTTACCGGGTTACAGCAGTGGACGGACAAACCCCGCGCTCCATCATCTATGAGCCTGAGAAAGGGCAGAAATCATCGCCGGACCGCAGCACTTTCGGGCGTCAGTACTATGTGACCATGTACGATACAACTAACCAAATAACATTGGCTCAGGAAGACGTTTACAAGAAAGAAAACGAAAATCATGCGTGCATCCGTCTGTGCAGTCTGTTCTCTCTTGCCGGCTGTGTGGTTACCAGTGATGCTCTCAACTGTACCAGGGCTGTAGCCGAGGCTATTATCTCCAACGATGGAGACTATTTCCTGGCACTCAAAGCCAATCATAAGAGCCTCTGCAGGGAGGTTCAGGCCTGCTTTGAAAACAGTGAACTGCTGGATGAAACTGCAGTTCATGCCCAGTCTGAGACTGAGGCTGCGCACGGCAGAGTGGAAAGCCGTACGGTCATTGCTCTGCCGGCCTCAGCCGTCAAAGCGCGGATACTGGGGGACTGGAAGGAAGATGCCCGTTCAATTTTCTTTGTCAGAACCTGTTCGTATGACAAGAAATATCAGCAATACAATGAACCAGTCATCCGGTACTTTATCAGCTCGCTTGATTTTGATGACCCGCATATTGCGGAATACGGCCTGGATATCAGCAGATCTCACTGGGGATGTGAAAACTGTCAGCACTACGTGCTGGATGTGGTTTACGGTCAGGATATGATGAGGGCTAAAAACCGGAACTATATCCGCAACTTCATGCTGCTCAACAAAATTGCTCTGAATACAGCCAGAATTGCGCAGGAGGACTATAAAGCCCAGGATAAGACCATAACCGTATCGAGAATCAAGCAAATCCTGACTTACGATATCAGCTTTCTCGGCCGGTCAGTGGCCAAAAGCATCCTGATGCAGGATACACCGGAAGCCGTTTAACACAGCAGGCCTGTTTACAAAGCTGCAGCATCTTTTCCTCCATGCTTTCTCCGGCATGGCAGGCCTGTACTGCAACACTGTGCCGGCACTGCACAGTTTTTCTGCTGAAAATTTATTTTTCGATCCCAAACCGCAGCATCACCTGCAGTTTCATTCTCTCTCCCGGTTCAGGACTTGGCAGCACAGCCAGGAAAGGAGTTTAAGGAGAGTTTGGTGCGTAAACCATGAGTTTTTCCCGGCTGTCGCGATATTTTTGTTAATCAACACTTGCAAGTGCTGCAATGTGATGCTATTATCGTTGCCCGTTACGGCCCATTAGCTCAGTTGGTTAGAGCAAACGACTCATAATCGTTGGGTCTCCCGTTCGAGCCGGGAATGGGCCACCACCGCAGACTTTCCTCTTTCTTCTCTTTCCTTTGTTTTTTCAAGATCGCGGCGAAAATGTTTCGCTCCAGGATCGCGCTCCACAAGCATCTCTCCAACCCAAATCTCTCCAAGATCGCGGCGACAATGGTTTCATCTAGCTCCAAGATCGCGGCGACAATGGTTTCATCTAGGCTTCCGGTTCATCCTCAATACAGGGATCCTGGAACTCCCATGCGTTCGTCACTTTCGATACCCTCATCCACTTTTGCCACCAGCACACTACGCCCCAGATCATCAACCCAAATCTTGTAGGTTTTACATTTCACTAGCGCCCACCCGCTCATAACACGGGTGGGAACAGGATCAGCCTTTAAACATCTCCTGCAGATTAAACAGCAGGAGATCTTCTTCGCTTAGATCCTCATCGTCATCCCGGTTATCACTGGAACTTTTCCAACTAGGTACTACTTTTTCCAGCCATGCGGCTTACCTGCCTGCTGCCGTCTATTAGCCAAAGGCACGTCGGTATCATAGCCGCTCACCGGATATCGGCATCCAAACAGGGCAAGACAGTTGCGCTGACTCTTCGAGATCGCTGGATAAAGCTTGTAGTTATTGTTGAACTGGAACTTTTCCAACTAGGTACTACTCCGGCAAGTAGAAAGTGTAATTTTTGCT